>NZ_JACGUX010000078.1:0-916 GCF_014076915.1 Colwellia sp. MB02u-14 | reverse complement strand
GGAATGATACTGAAATAAATTCAGCATGACGGGAATGATACTGAAATAAATTCAGCATGACAGGAATGATACTGGAATAAATTCAGCATGACGGACATGGATACCGAAATAAATTTAGCATGACGGACATGGATACTGAAATAAATTCAGTATGTACTCAAACGCTGTGAGTATGAAGCCCAATTCCGTCATCCTGAACTTGTTTCAGGATCTCGTCCTTAAAAACTCAAAGAGCAGATACTGAAATAAATTCAGCATGACAGGAATGATACTGAAATAAATTCAGCATGACGGGAATGATACTGAAATAAATTCAGCATGACGGGAATGATACTGAAATAAATTCAGTATGACAGGAATGATACTGAAATAAATTCAGCGTGTACCCAAATACCGTGAGTATGAAGTCCAATTCCGTCATCCTGAACTTGTTTCAGGATCTCTTTCTTAAAAACTCAAAGAGCAGATACTGAAATAAATTCAGCATGACAGGAATGATACTGAAATAAATTCAGTATGACAGGAATGATACTGAAATAAATTCAGCGTGACGGGAATGATACTGAAATAAATTCAGCATGACGGGAATGATACTGAAATAAATTCAGCATGAAGCCAAACGCCGTCAGTATGAAGCCCAATTCCGTCATCCTGAACTTGTTTCAGGATCTCTTTCTTAACAACTCAAAGAGAATGATACTGAAATAAATTCAGTATGACAGGAATGATACTGAAATAAATTCAGTATGACGGACATGGATACTGAAATAAATTCAGCATGTAGCCAAACGCCGTCATCCTGAACTTGTTTCAGGATCTCGTCTTTAAAAACTCAAAGAGCAGATACTGAAATAAATTCAGCATGACAGGAATGATACTGAAATAAATTCAGCATGACAGGAATGATACTGAAATA
>NZ_JACGUX010000077.1:0-239 GCF_014076915.1 Colwellia sp. MB02u-14 | reverse complement strand
GAAAACCCGTTAATCGAAAGATTAGCGGGTTTTTGCATTTTGAACTGAAAACATTCACGTTAACGATAAACAAGGGTTTATAGCACTAAACCTTCGAGTAGAGTTCAAACTCACTCTCACCGCCAAACATAGAAAACCCGTTAATCGAAAGATTAGCGGGTTTTTGCATTTTGAACTGAAAACATTCACGTTAACGATAAACAAGGGTTTATAGCACTAAACCTTCGAGTAGAGTTCAA
>NZ_JACGUX010000076.1:0-303 GCF_014076915.1 Colwellia sp. MB02u-14 | reverse complement strand
ACTATGTAAAATCAATGTAATGTGAGTGTCCACACAAATTGCATGATAACTAATTGTTAAAGAAAAACTCATTTACTCAAAGTAAAGAGTTAGATATAAAACCCATTCGTTTATACCTTTGGAGCCTTGCTCCATTGCTGCAGGCCTTGCCTGAAGCGAGATGCGTATTCTACGCAACTCTGTTTCGATGTCAACGTTTTATTTAATTTAATTTGAAGTTAATTCAGATTTCATTTTAAAACGTTAAGTTAACTCTTTAGCTCTTATAAAGAGAAGTTAACTTATCAAAACAGCCCTTTGGGT
>NZ_JACGUX010000075.1:0-1475 GCF_014076915.1 Colwellia sp. MB02u-14 | reverse complement strand
CCTCTTCGTTTTAATGCTTCTAAATATTTTGATTCGTTGTAGGGCGTCTTCGTTTTCCAGCACCTAAATACTATCCTAATCCACTTAAAAGCGAGAGACCTTATTATGCTGTTATGTGGTTTACCTTTACTTTTTTGTTGCTCATAATAAGCTTTTGCCCAGAATGAATATCGTATCGAAAAACCCGCCCATTCAACAAACGTTTGCCTTAAAAAAGTAGGACAACTATATCGCCAATGTGTCCATGTCTTTTTACCACTGCTTTCAATAACGGGTGCAATACCCGCATACTTCTGCATCTGTGAAGCATCCGTATAACGTTCTCTATTGTGCCCAAAAGCGACTAATAAGCGCGGTGCTAGTTGTGGGCCTGCGCCAGGTAAACTATCAAAAATAGCCTTGTCTTGTTGTTTTTTGTACAGCTGTTTTATTGCTTTATCCAACTGTTCAATACCCATAAGTAACACCTTGAATTGTGCGATAAGCACTTCTACTAACAGTTGATTAGGGGCTATTACACCTTCATCTTCGGTTAACGGAACGGCTTCTTTAATGCTAAGCAATCGAGCATTATTGACGGTTTCATAATGTGAGTTATGACGATTAAAGAAGTCTACTAAGGTTTGCTTTCTGGCTTTTTTAACCGCGGTGAGCGATGGCCATTTACTGATGAAATCACAAAAGATTAAGGTATCTTTTTCTTTAAACCATTCAAGCGCTTGAGGGTAGTAGTTCTTCAACGTTGCGGTTATTTTATTTGATAAATCGACGCTATCTTGTACTAGACTACGACGATACTCAACCAGTTGCGCTAATGCTCTCATTGATGTTGACTCAGGTACTATCACTGAGAGTTTATCTATGTGAAGTTTAATCATTTCAACTTGTATGAATGCATCTGTCGGGTCATTTTTTGCGCCGCTAGGCGTGAATGCCTTACGGTAATTTGCGACCGCGGATGGGTTCACCGTAAATAAGACGAGGTGGTCATATTTTGCGAGCGCATAAATTAAGGGGCCTTTTTTAAGTTCACACACAATAGCAATTTTCTGATCTGGGTAACGCCGCTTAAGATCCATTGCCCATTTGTGAAGCGCTTCGGGTTTATGTTTTATGACGGTGTAGTGATATTGTTTAGTGTTTTTTGGGTGCTCACATATATCATGTTTTTTGTCAGCCCAATCGATACCAATAAGTGCAGCGAAATCATCGACGTTATATGCTTTCATTTTGATGCTCCAGCGAGTAAAGTTATAGATGGAATGTGCTTAAGTCTCGTTTCTCGCAGGTCTTATAGATAGTCGTCGTAGGCGATCCCTGAGTATGCGTTTTGAAGCGAGTAGCTCTGTTGGTTCGAACGTCTTGTTAGAAACATTGGATGTTTGCCGTTCAATATTCGTAACCAACAGAGGCATATTCCACTTATCAAATATAGTAAACTAATCGATTGATAAATGGATTGGTCCAACTATAAG
>NZ_JACGUX010000074.1:0-203 GCF_014076915.1 Colwellia sp. MB02u-14 | reverse complement strand
ATCGATACGGCCAATGCCCCTATTTTTGGGATTGATGCCGCGGGTCTGGTGAACGAATGGAACCAGCGCGCCGAGCAGCTCACTGGCTTTGCTAAGATTGATGTCATGGGAAAAGATCTGGTGGCGGGGTTTATCACCGATGATTACAAGGCCTCGGTTAAAGAGGTACTAGATAAGGCTCTGCAAGGTGAAGAGTCGGCTAA
>NZ_JACGUX010000073.1:0-5614 GCF_014076915.1 Colwellia sp. MB02u-14 | reverse complement strand
TATCTAACTCTTTACTTTGAGTAAATGAGTTTTTCTTTAACAATTAGTTATCATGCAATTTGTGTGGACACTCACATTACATTGATTTTACATAGTCGGTTCTTAATTCTCTCACGAGAGGCAAGAAAAGACGTAAAACAGTTTAATAATGATGTCACACAGATTAAGTATTAATTATCTCTTAGGAGATTAATTAGTACGTTTTATGTAGTTACTGCTTCTCTTTTAAGAGTTGTTGGTAACACGACAGAATTCATTGAGCAGATGTCTTGGTTTCGACTAAGCATCACAAACGATTTTTTAATTGAAGAGTTTGATCATGGCTCAGATTGAACGCTGGCGGCAGGCTTAACACATGCAAGTCGAGCGGTAACAGAGATAGCTTGCTATCTGCTGACGAGCGGCGGACGGGTGAGTAATGCTTGGGAATATGCCATATGGTGGGGGACAACAGTTGGAAACGACTGCTAATACCGCATAACGTCTACGGACCAAAGAGGGGGATTCTTCGGAACCTCTTGCCATTTGATTAGCCCAAGTGAGATTAGCTAGTTGGTGAGGTAATGGCTCACCAAGGCGACGATCTCTAGCTGGTTTGAGAGGATGATCAGCCACACTGGGACTGAGACACGGCCCAGACTCCTACGGGAGGCAGCAGTGGGGAATATTGCACAATGGGCGAAAGCCTGATGCAGCCATGCCGCGTGTGTGAAGAAGGCCTTCGGGTTGTAAAGCACTTTCAGTTGTGAGGAAAGGGGTGTAGTTAATAGCTGCATCCTATGACGTTAGCAACAGAAGAAGCACCGGCTAACTCCGTGCCAGCAGCCGCGGTAATACGGAGGGTGCGAGCGTTAATCGGAATTACTGGGCGTAAAGCGTGCGTAGGCGGTTTGTTAAGCAAGATGTGAAAGCCCAGGGCTCAACCTTGGAACTGCATTTTGAACTGGCAAACTAGAGTACTGTAGAGGGTGGTGGAATTTCCAGTGTAGCGGTGAAATGCGTAGAGATTGGAAGGAACATCAGTGGCGAAGGCGGCCACCTGGACAGATACTGACGCTGAGGCACGAAAGCGTGGGGAGCAAACAGGATTAGATACCCTGGTAGTCCACGCCGTAAACGATGTCAACTAGCTGTCTGTGGACTTGATCCGTGGGTAGCGGAGCTAACGCATTAAGTTGACCGCCTGGGGAGTACGGCCGCAAGGTTAAAACTCAAATGAATTGACGGGGGCCCGCACAAGCGGTGGAGCATGTGGTTTAATTCGATGCAACGCGAAGAACCTTACCATCCCTTGACATCCACAGAAGAGACTAGAGATAGACTTGTGCCTTCGGGAACTGTGAGACAGGTGCTGCATGGCTGTCGTCAGCTCGTGTTGTGAAATGTTGGGTTAAGTCCCGCAACGAGCGCAACCCCTATCCTTATTTGCCAGCGCGTTATGGCGGGAACTCTAAGGAGACTGCCGGTGATAAACCGGAGGAAGGTGGGGACGACGTCAAGTCATCATGGCCCTTACGGGATGGGCTACACACGTGCTACAATGGCAAGTACAGAGGGCAGCAATACCGCGAGGTGGAGCGAATCCCACAAAGCTTGTCGTAGTCCGGATTGGAGTCTGCAACTCGACTCCATGAAGTCGGAATCGCTAGTAATCGTAGATCAGAATGCTACGGTGAATACGTTCCCGGGCCTTGTACACACCGCCCGTCACACCATGGGAGTGGGATGCAAAAGAAGTGGCTAGTTTAACCTTCGGGAGGACGGTCACCACTTTGTGTTTCATGACTGGGGTGAAGTCGTAACAAGGTAACCCTAGGGGAACCTGGGGTTGGATCACCTCCTTATCTTGAAGTAAAAACAGTTTAATGGAAACCTCGGTTTCACGAGTGTCTACACAAATTACATGATAACAAATTAGAAGAAGAAAGCCCTTGGGCTTGCTAATAAGATAGGTCTGTAGCTCAGCTGGTTAGAGCGCACCCCTGATAAGGGTGAGGTCGGCAGTTCAAGTCTGCCCAGACCTACCAATTCACGCTGTGAATTGATTAACTTCTTCATTAAAGAAAAGACCAAACTTAAACTGTTCTCATGAACACGTTAAGTTTGGTTTTTTAAACCACGTTTTTAACCGAATGCGCGTTAAGAATGAGTTCTTTAACAATCTGGAAAGCTGATATAAATAAGATATTTATAAAGCAATGAACGGTGTCGCGCTGTGATTTGCACATTTTATAACTATCTACAAAAGCGATTAATAGTGAAAGCTGTTAATCAACATTTGTTTGCTCTTACTCAGAGTAAACATCTTATTCAAGACACATTTATTTGTGCGTGAAAATGTCAGACTTTACAATTGCCTTGGATTAGTCTCCGAGGTGTACTTCGTGTCGAAAGACTACTTAGGGTTGTATGGTTAAGTGACTAAGCGTATGTGGTGGATGCCTTGGCAGTTAGAGGCGATGAAGGACGTGTTAATCTGCGATAAGCATTGGTAAGGTGATAAAAACCGTAATAGCCAATGATTTCCGAATGGGGAAACCCACTGACATAAGTCAGTATCATTAAGTGAATACATAGCTTAATGAAGCGAACCAGGAGAACTGAAACATCTAAGTACCCTGAGGAAAAGAAATCAACCGAGATTTCGTTAGTAGCGGCGAGCGAACGCGAATCAGCCCTTAAGCTTATTGGGCGCTAGTGGAATGTACTGGAAAGTACAACGATACAGGGTGATAGTCCCGTACACAAAAGCAACCTTTAAGTGAAATCGAGTAGGACGGAGCACGTGAAACTTTGTCTGAATATGGGGGGACCATCCTCCAAGGCTAAATACTACTAACTGACCGATAGTGAACCAGTACCGTGAGGGAAAGGCGAAAAGAACCCCTGTGAGGGGAGTGAAATAGAACCTGAAACCGCATACGTACAAGCAGTGGAAGCCGGATTTAGTCCGGTGACTGCGTACCTTTTGTATAATGGGTCAGCGACTTATATTCTGTAGCAAGGTTAACCGATTAGGGGAGCCGTAGCGAAAGCGAGTGTTAACTGCGCGTTTAGTTGCAGGGTATAGACCCGAAACCCGGCGATCTACCCATGGGCAGGTTGAAGGTTGAGTAACATCAACTGGAGGACCGAACACACGTATGTTGAAAAATGCGGTGATGACTTGTGGGTCGGAGTGAAAGGCTAATCAAGCCGGGAGATAGCTGGTTCTCCCCGAAATCTATTTAGGTAGAGCCTCGCACGAACACCATTGGGGGTAGAGCACTGTTAAGGCTAGGGGGTCATCCCGACTTACCAACCCTTTGCAAACTCCGAATACCAATGAGTGATATGCGGGAGACACACTGCGGGTGCTAACGTCCGTTGTGAAGAGGGAAACAACCCAGACCGCCAGCTAAGGTCCCAAAGTACTAGTTAAGTGGGAAACGATGTGGAAAGGCATAGACAGCTAGGAGGTTGGCTTAGAAGCAGCCATCCTTTAAAGAAAGCGTAATAGCTCACTAGTCGAGTCGGTCTGCGCGGAAGATGTAACGGGGCTAAACTAGTCACCGAAGCTGCGGATTCATAATTTATTATGAGTGGTAGGGGAGCGTTCTGTAAGCCGTTGAAGGTGAGTTGTAAAGCTTGCTGGAGGTATCAGAAGTGCGAATGCTGACATGAGTAACGATAAGGGGAGTGAAAAACTCCCCCGCCGAAAGACCAAGGTTTCCTGTCCCATGTTAATCAGGGCAGGGTAAGTCGGCCCCTAAGGCGAGGCGGAAACGCGTAGTCGATGGGAAACAGATTAATATTTCTGTACTTCTATATATTGCGAAGGAGGGACGGAGTAGGCTAAATGAGCACGGCGTTGGTAGTCCGTGTGAAAGTACGTAGGTGGTTAACTTAGGTAAATCCGGGTTTTCATTCAACACTGAGATACGAGACGAGATTCTACGGAATTGAAGTCATTGATGCCATGCTTCCAGGAAAAGCTTCTAAGCTTCAGATATATAGGAACCGTACCCCAAACCGACACAGGTGGTTAGGTAGAGAATACTAAGGCGCTTGAGAGAACTCGGGTGAAGGAACTAGGCAAAATAGTACCGTAACTTCGGGAGAAGGTACGCTACTCTCGGTTAAACCCTTGCGGTGTAAGCTAAGAGTAGTCGAAGTAACCAGGTGGCTGGAACTGTTTATTAAAAACACAGCACTGTGCAAAATCGAAAGATGACGTATACGGTGTGACGCCTGCCCGGTGCCGGAAGGTTAATTGATTCGGTTAGCGTAAGCGAAGCTGATGATCGAAGCCCCGGTAAACGGCGGCCGTAACTATAACGGTCCTAAGGTAGCGAAATTCCTTGTCGGGTAAGTTCCGACCTGCACGAATGGCGTAATCATGGCCACACTGTCTCCACCCGAGACTCAGTGAAATTGAATTTGCGGTTAAGATGCCGTATACCCGCGGCTAGACGGAAAGACCCCGTGAACCTTTACTATAGCTTGACAGTGAACATTGCTCCTACATGTGTAGGATAGGTGGGAGACTATGAAACCATGTCGCTAGATGTGGTGGAGTCTACCTTGAAATACCACCCTTGTATGCGTGATGTTCTAACCTAGGGCCCTTATCGGGCCTGGGGACACTGTCTGGTGGGTAGTTTGACTGGGGCGGTCTCCTCCTAAAGAGTAACGGAGGAGCACGAAGGTTGGCTAAGTATGGTCGGACATCATACGGTTAGTGCAATGGCATAAGCCAGCTTAACTGCGAGACAGACACGTCGAGCAGGTACGAAAGTAGGTCATAGTGATCCGGTGGTTCTGTATGGAAGGGCCATCGCTCAACGGATAAAAGGTACTCCGGGGATAACAGGCTGATACCGCCCAAGAGTTCATATCGACGGCGGTGTTTGGCACCTCGATGTCGGCTCATCACATCCTGGGGCTGAAGTCGGTCCCAAGGGTATGGCTGTTCGCCATTTAAAGTGGTACGCGAGCTGGGTTTAGAACGTCGTGAGACAGTTCGGTCCCTATCTGCCGTGGGCGTTTGAGAATTGAAGAGGGCTGCTCCTAGTACGAGAGGACCGGAGTGGACGAACCGCTGGTGTTCGGGTTGTTATGCCAATAGCATTGCCCGGTAGCTACGTTCGGAACTGATAACCGCTGAAAGCATCTAAGCGGGAAGCAGGCTTTGAGATGAGTTCTCACTGGAGCTTTAAGCTCCCTAAAGGGTCGTTGGAGACTACAACGTTGATAGGTCAGGTGTGTAAGGACTGCGAGGTCTTGAGCTAACTGATACTAATTACCCGTGAGGCTTAACCATACAACACCCAAGTAGTTTTACTGCGAAGTGTTTGTAGAGACTGACAGAATAAATCACGCACTGTAATGCATTGAATAAGAAAACGCTTTTATATTTATTGCTCTGTTGAGCAACAGCTTTCAAGATTGGCTTATTAATTTAAGCAAAAGTTTTTGTCTAGCGACAATAGCACTGTGGCACCACCTGATCCCATTCCGAACTCAGAAGTGAAACGCAGTAGCGCCGATGGTAGTGTGGGAGTTCCCATGTGAGAGTAGGACATTGCTAGGCGCCTATTAAGAGAAGCCCGATTCGAAAGAGTCGGGCTTTTTG
>NZ_JACGUX010000072.1:0-182509 GCF_014076915.1 Colwellia sp. MB02u-14 | reverse complement strand
GCCACATGTAACCATCACGCCACATATAACCATCTCGCCACATATAACCATCGCGCCACATATAACCATCTCGCCACATATAACCACTTTCAGAGGCGTAACCACCATCCCAGGTATACTCATTAGTGCCTTCAATGTAGTAGTTACCCGCTTGGTCGCGTCGAGCTGGCCCAGCATAATGCTGCTCTCCTTGAATATCCATCTCAATATCAAGCATACTATTTGCACAATCTGTTTTGGTACTATAGGCAGCTTCATAAGCATTAATCATTCCTGCCCCTTGTTGAAATATACTATAGGCTAACTTTCCTTCAGATGATAACGCAGGTTGTGCTGTTGCCATTAATTTACATTTAATCATGTCCGGTGTTAATGAGGGATCTTGTTGTAATATTAACGCAATAGCACCTGTTACTACTGCTGTTGCTTGCGAAGTGCCTGACATCGCAAAATGATTTTTACTAGAAAAGAAATCGTCATGCGCTTTACCTATTACTGTTTCTTCTTTCATTAAGCCTAATAAACGAGAACCTGGCGCAACAATCTCTGGTTTAACAAACCCCTCAATGGTTGGCCCTGATGAAGAAAATCCGGTAAGAATATCATCAGTGATCAAGCTGGTTTTATTATTGCTCATTGCCCCAACCGTGATGATATAAGGTACATTACCAGGCACGCCGATTGTCATGGCTTCTGGCCCTCTATTTCCAGCAGAAGCAACAACCACAATACCTGACTGCCATGCAACCATCACGGCTTGGTTAATTGGATCGTCCCAATACAATGATTGTGGTTCTGCACTAAATGATAAATTTAATACACGAATATTGTGAGTATCCTTATTGCTAACTACCCAGTCTAATGCTCTAATCACATCTAAATAACGACCTTTACCTTGATCATCAAATGCTTTTACACTGACAATATTGGCATTTGGTGCTATCCCTGTGTAGTTTTCTTCATCTTTTTGCCGCTCGCTGCTAGTAGCAATACTCGCCACATGACTACCATGGCCACTTTGATCAGATGAAGCATTATCTACCTCGTTTTTGATCGCATCAAATTGCACTAATAATCGTATATCTGAGGTGATATTTTCTGCTATATTTTTTAACTTTTTATCAATCCCCGTATCAATAAATGCAATCGTAATTCCACTGCCATTGATATTGCTGTCATGAAGGCGATCTGCTTCAACTCTTGCGGCATAATTTAAATCAGGATTTAAATCGCCAGAATCATCTCCTTTCAAATCATCATTTTCAATGGTGCGATTTTGATAGATAGCGCGAATATTAGCATAGCCTTGTAAGGTTTTTCTTTGTTGCTTTGTAAGATTGACTCCAATAGCTTTGATGATAGGTAATGTATGAGTAATTTGGCCACCGACACGTTCAATTAAACGGGTAACTGATTGGATATCTTTCCCTTGAACGATAAAACTTTGTGTTGGCGCTTTAGCTGTCATCCACAAAACGGTTGTAAAGATAAGAGATAAAATCCCTATTAATAATATTGCTTGTTTTCTGCTAAATGTCATAAATACCATCCTAGTTACTGACCATGTTTTATTTGAGGAAATGTACCAAAGAAAATGCACATTACTTGTTAAAAGATTTATGAACAGCAATGATTGCGCCAATTTATTTTAAATCAATATTATCATATGGTTAAGGTTTTGCAGTAATAATACTTACAACGTGGTGCGCCATAATTTAATTATAAACAAAAAAAATGGCGCACAAAAATTAAATATTCGGCGCGCCATAATTTTAATGATTATTACTTTTTTGCTTTAATTGATATTTGCTAGCTTGAGACTAACTTTCGTAACGTAGGTTCACTTACCGCCATAAGCTGGGCTGTTAAACTAACATTATCAGGGATTCTGAGTTTTATTTGACTCAGTAATTGTATCTTACTCTTTTTAATCATATCGATATCAAGTTTAATAAGTTGCGTCAGTAAAGATGTGAGTTCAGACCAATTTTTTGGACGAGGCGCTAAGCCTGCTTGCTTTTTATTTTCTGCTTTTTGTAATTTCCGACGAAAAGTACTTTCAGGGATACTAAGTAATGATGCCGCTTGGCGCGAAATATGATTAGAAACTTGATACGCGATAAGAATCAGATCATCATTCAGCCAGCTACCTAGCGGAATTGGCACTATAGGAGTATTTTCAGTAATGGCACTTATTTGCTGCGAGAGCTGCTGCTCAAGTTGCTGCCATAGCGTATGAATTGAAATTGTATCACTCAATTGCTCTGTCATTATATTACCTTTTTCACTGCTGACTTTAATATGAGAAGTATCCATATTTTGATCAATCATAGTATTCACATAATTATGATGAGTTTTTGGGGGATTAATGCCGTCAATATCTAACGCTAAGTTATGTGGAGATAGTATATTTCCTTCACTGAAAATTACTGCCTGCATGACTTTATGCTGTAATTCTCGTACATTTCCAGGCCAATGATAAGATAATGCCGCTGTGGCGGCTGACGGGCTCAATTGCAACTTTTCTTTATGATATTGTACACTGAACTTAGTCATAAAATGTTTGATCAAGTATAAAATATCTTGCGATCTTTCTCGCAATGGTGGCACGTGAATCTCAACAGCATTGAGTCGATAATACAGATCGGCTCTAAATCGACCTGCACTAACCTCTTTAGCTAAATTACGATTGGTCGCGGCTATAATTCTGACATCAAGGACTTGGGTCTTACCTCCACCAATAGGGGTTATTTGCTTTTCCTGAACGAAGCGCAATAACTTACTTTGAACATCTAGTGGTATTTCCCCGATTTCATCAAGCACTAAGGTACCGCCAATGGCATCTATAATACGCCCTAAATTCCGCTGTTCCGCACCTGTAAACGCTCCCTTTACATGACCGAACAACTCACTTTCAATTAAAGCATCAGGAATCGCCCCACAATCTATCAACACAAAAGGTTTGTCGGCTCTTGAGCTAAGTTTATGTAACGTATGAGTGAGTAATTCTTTCCCTGTGCCTGTTTCTCCAACAATGAGTACTGTCGCATCGGTTACCGCAACTTTTTGTATTTTATTGACCAGTGCTTCCATCTGTATAGAGCAATAAACCAGATTAGAAAACTGTATTGCCGAACGTAACTCTTTTAACTCTTGCTGCAGACGTAACTGTTCAAGTTCTTGATTACGCTTAAGTGTTGTTTGTAGAAAAAGTCGCTCAAAAGCAGCACTCAACTGACTGGTTAAAGCATCTAAGAGTAAAACTTCACCAATATTAATCAATAAACTGTCTTCGGAACCATCGACATATAAACAACCTATATAGCTACCCTGAGCAATGAATGGAAAAGCATATGCGTATAATGGTGAACTTTGATTATTTTCGTCAAATACGATTTCGACATTGGATATTTTACTTCTACATTTATCAACTAAGGCTAGCTGTGGTTCCGTAATGCTGTGTGAAGGTAACAAATCAACTTTACTTTGTTTTTGTGCTTGCCGCCCAATAATTAAAGCGGCGTTGTCATTTGACGCCTCAAGGAAAAGGTAAATATTTTTAACAGCGAAAGTAGCTAATAGTCTTTCAATAAAATTTGTTGCCAGTACTTTCTGCTCAGTAGCCACAGAGACCATTGACATGACATCCCATAGTAACAACATATTCCGATAATCTTTACTTTCAGAGGTGGTAAAAATCCCCTGTAATTTGTCTACTTTTTCTTTACATTGGCTAACAAGCGCTTTATGCCATACTACCGATATATTTTGACCTTTAAGTTTTGCAACGTCCAGTGCTTGCTCTGCTCGTAACAGTAACGTTTGCAATGTTATATCTGTTGACATAGTATTTAAATTAAGGCTCAGGCCAAAGTTGAATGCAATTGAGCAGGTGTTATTTAAAAAGTTAGCCTGTGATAGATTTATTGTTAATTGTTCCGTATATTTTTGGCATTGTGCCAAATCGTCATTCCTCTCCGTGGCAAAAAAAGGTAACACAACAGCAAATTGTGCTGCACCATAACGGCTTATAAGCGTATGTTCAGCAAAGCTAATTTTTAACCTATTGGCTATTTCAATAAGAATACTATCTCCAGCTTTACGTCCATATTGCTTATTGATTTGTTTAAAGTCATTAGGATTAATTAGGATAACGACAAATTTTTGTTTCCTTTTTTGTAATTTCGCTATTTGTATTTTTAACTCATTACGAGTAAATAATTGCGTTAACGGGTCTAAAAGACTTGACTGCCATTGCTGACAATACGTTGATAAGGAGCCAGCAAAAGCCAGTAGCATTTTGTATAGACTTGTTGGTAGATGATTTTCAGAAAACATATTAAGTTGTTCGTTATTTTCATAACGTAGCCCTAACCAACAATAATTTTTTATTTTAATAGGGTTTGTTTTTAGTTGTAGATCACCTGAATTTTTTAGTGATATCTCAGTGGCTTTGTTTAGGTCTATTCTAAATATTTTAAAATAATTATCGTTTTTTGGAGTTACATTAACAAAAAGTTCATTGGTCGTATTTCTCTCTGATCTTAAATTTTCCTGTACTTGAATAAACTGATGTGCATCTTGTGGGGTGGATAATGGATAAATAGCAAGTTTGGGATTTAACTCAATAAGAATTTCACTATTTCTATGTTCAGTTAGTGCAGGCAAATAAAGTACTGCGTTTACTGTCTGGCAAAATTCTCTAATCATTTGCAAGTAGAGGTTAATTAATTCTTTAGGCTGCAATATCAACTCAAATTTCAACTCATTTTAATAGATTACTATCAACTCATAGCGGGTTTCTGCAGAGCAGTGAATTTATCTTAAAGGCCTTTATATAACGTTTTTTAGATAAACTACCCATTTTTCATAATAGACAATAGTATTGATGGCTGAAAATCCGAAAAAGCCCATCTGGAATATCATACCGACCGATTTGACTGAAAAGGAATTCAATGAAATTGTCTTACCTCTCCTTCATGTACCAAGCCGAGAGCCTTCACCAAATCTATCCATCATACCGTCTTTAATTGCATTCTCAACTTTATGCATACAGGATGTCAATGGAAAAAAGGTTTAGCCACATATTTTAGCATTGATATTATTTCTTTGTGCTTATCTTTATCATAAGGCAAATTAGTTTTCGTTGTATAATTATTTTTTGCAGTGGCTGCAAGTTAAACATCCGTAATTTATAAAAATTATTTCATTAGAACTGTGTATCAGTAGCATGAAGAGATCGTCTGCATCATTGACCTAGCCTAAGTTACACTTGTTGAATGTTAACCTGTTGATATGGAATAATAAGTTATATAAAGACCCCACATGCTAATGATATTTAACAAATGACAGTTGGCTAGATTCCGCTTCACTTTACATTTTAGCCAACAATTAAAAGCTTCTTAATGGGGCTTTGGTATGACTTTTCACGTTAAGTTAAATACACTGATCCTTGTTCATTAATTTAAGGACCTTTTATTCACTTTTTTAATTGAGTGAGTTAACGCATAGAATGAAACAAGTAATTTCGTCGTTTATCATGCCGATATTTGTGGATCACTAACTTGTTAATTAGCAGGGTCTACCTTACTCATTTCGTTGTGGCACCTGTCTTCAGTCTACGTTTTTGGTTCAATAACCATTAGGTTATTGCCGTTCCAACACCGTCGGTGATTGTGCCACACCCGATGCTTGAACCCATGCGCTAACTCAACACTTTTTCTTATAAAATGACTCATGTGGGCACTATTGATAGTCGAAGATTTACGTCAATTTTTGGTAGTACGACCTTTCGAGAAATAGCCCCAATATAAGCGTTCATTTCTTTAGCAATAGCCGTGACGACATCACGGTGTTTGCCTTTTACATCAAACGATTGTATCGTCTGCATAACCTCATTTGTGCTGCCATAGCATACCAACAATTTCTTTGTTTAAGCCTTCCTGCCTAAGTCACATTTCTTTTGATACATTGACGTTTTGTTTGTACGAATGTGCACTTTTGACCAGTAGTCGTCTTGTATGGCTATTACCGCATTTGGTCATAGCCCCTAAGTGATTTTTTGCACCACTTGAATGTTCACTTGGTATCAGACCAAGGTAGCTCATTAATTTTCTGGGGTGGTCGAACCGTGATAAATCGCCTAATTGAGCAATAACGCCAGTTGCGACTAATAATCTATCCCCACGCATAACCTGTATCGCTTTGACTACCGGATAAAACCGCCAACGCTTCATTTGATGGGTTAATTCATAATCCAACGTTTTAAATGTTTTAACCTTTCGGTAATAGTTGAAACGGCTTCTTGTAAAACACTTACCTTGGCAGGGATGAGGTCGTACTAATTCATCCCTGCCAAGGTAAGTGCTGTAATGACCAGTTATCTTTTACTTTGCTGTTGATGTTGTTCGTAACAGCAAAGCTTTTAGTTGGTATTTTGCATCTTTTAAATCTTTGATGCTGGTTTTACGGGCGTGTGATAAATCGCGAACGGTTTCATCTTTGGGCTCAGGGACATAGATAGGGGGTAAGTCTTGAGATTTAAGTAATTTAGCGAGGTTAAGGGCATCACGCTTATCGATTTTTATTTTCTCTCCTGGTTTTTTTAGGGGAAAGCGAAGGAGCGATACCATAACAGCAATGATTAAATCTGGTCAGTAAACGGTAAATCCAATAGCGACAAGGATCTGTTTCGTAAACAAAATTAAGTGTGGCATCTGGGTATTTTGATTGTAATTGTCACGCTAGTTATTTAAAAGCGGCTTTATTACTGAATATTTTACCAAGATGTGTTGATTTAGCGCCACGCTGGTCTTGGATATATGCGACATCCGTGGATGTTTTATGGGTATCTAAGCCAATAAAAAGTATGTTGTGTTTTATTATGCTAGCCCCTGTTTGATAATGTTGACACATATTTTATAGCTCTGGTTTGTAAAACTAACCCACGTTCAGAGGCTCGTGCCTCTTGGGGAGTCACTGTATCTGTGTGTTTTAGGAGTAGTATGCGTAAACAGGACTTTATTAAAAGGCGTAAAGAGTTTGAGGAGCGTTTCAAAAGGAATGATTGGATTTATAGTACTGTCTTTATTTTATTAATTTTCGCAAATTATTTTGTTGTTAGTGTCTGGGATTTGTTACCTGAAGATTGGGTGTGGCTTTATTTAATCATTCTCTTTGCATTTATATTTGGTAATATAATCGTATTAACAAGTTTCATGCTCATCAAATTAAACAATCAGGGCTTAATTGTCGCTCGTGTAAAGAGCCATTAATGGCCTAACAAGCTTATAGCTACGATAATTGTCTTATGTGGTGTGAGTCAGTATTTAGGTAAGCCAATACTTAATAGCCATTCAAGCAGGACAAATAACAGTTGATTATTTGCGCATTCGTCGCTTATTTTAGCCAACTATTATTTTCCTCTTAATGTGGCGTTATAACTCATAATTTCCCATAATTGGTGGTACGGTATGATTTATAGTTTCTAACTTACTTCCCGCCCTGAGCCTGATATCAAGTTAAATTTAACCTGAAATCAATGGAGAACCCCTATATTTTAAAACCCGTAAATATAGTGAGTTATTATAAGGTTTTGCATCTTGCCAGCACTTCTACACAATCCTAATCCATTTGAATGCTAGTGTTTGAAGAGCTGCTTGGTGAGAACTACTTCTCTCTCTTTGTTGTAGATAATACAAATTAGCCCAGTAATATTTTAGGCGAGAATGACTTGCCCATTTTATAAATTTTTGTCGTAAAAATGTTGAGTATTGCCAGCGCCAATGAACCCAAGACTTTTAGCCACTTCTTTCTGTTATAGGCGCAATACCTGCGTATTGTTGCACTTAGTTGGCTGATTTAAACCTATCTCTCTGCTCTTCGAATGCAGCAAGTAACCGCGAGGACAAGGCAGCACCTGCGCCAGGTAAACTATTGAAAATAGGAGCGACAGGAAGTTTTTTCATTAGTTCTGTTATCGCTTTATTATACTCTTGAATGCACTTCATTGAGTTGACAATGCGTTCAACATAGGAAACCACTAACATTGAATGACTGTCAATTATGGCTTTGTCATCCGCGAGAGGATTGGTTTTTTTTATCAGTGACAGTCGATTATCAACAATGGCAGTGTTATGAATACCATGATCATTGAAAAACTTTGTTAAGGTAGATTTATGGGCTTTGTAGCTTGTTGAATGGTTGGTCATCAAGTAATAAAAGCACAAAAAATATGTGTGTCTTTTTTGCAAAACCATTCATTCGCCTGAGGATAATCCTGTTTGATTGCATTAATCATCTGATTAACCACTCGTTGTTTATCATCTACTACCTTTCTCCTATGCTCCACTAAAAAAAACAGTTTACGCATGTTGATGCTTTACTGGTTTACAGGAGGAAAATGATTTGGGTAACGAAGCATAAGCTCTAATGCAAACTCAGCATCAGTGGGAGCATTTTTAGCTTTACTGGTTTTAAAAGCTGTTCGGTATTTTGCAAGTGTTGTTGGGTTTATTGGAACAATTACAAGAAAATCATATTGCTGTAGGGCATAAACGATAGGCCCTCTTCTTAACTCAACGGCAATAGGTGAACCAAATCTTTTATGAAGCCCTTTCACCCATTTATCAATTTCATTTACTTCATGCTTAATAACAGAAACTTACGTTTACCTGTGAGTGGATCCTAAATGTAAATATCGTATTTGTCATTTGCTCAATCAATACCAACAAATACCTTGTAGTTAGTCTTACTTAAATGTGAAGTCATGCCAATCTCTTGTTTCATATATACATGTGTTCCCAAACTCTTCGAAAGCAATATAATAAGTAGTTTAAGCAAGCCCTGAGTATTCGTTTTAAAGCTAGGGCGTACCTATGACATCGAAAGTAAAGCGGTGACCATCAAAATGATATCGTATCAATATTCGTATGAAATAGGCACATGATCTGAACACCCTAATTATAGGTTTATTCAGACCAAAAGGACTATATTCGTATATTAGTGAACATAAACTTACCTAGTTTTGAGGACTAAATCAGGTCAGCAGTGTGCAATAGTGACGGTTAGTACTATCTCGTTCTGAAGGCGAGATCGAAGTACAAATCTGTTATCTTTATAAATGCGCTAAGTTATTAAATGCAATTAAATCATAGCCTTAATTCCATACCAAGAGCTGACTTATAGTGTTAGCTCACAAATTTTAGTAACTGCTTGTTTTCGTTAATGGAAGCAAGCAGTTTTCTAAAATCCTTTCATATCAATCTGTGCAATTCCAAATAATTTTATAGAGTAAGCTACAGGGAACTTAAGGGCTTTCTATGTTCTTTAACTTACATCTCATTTTAGTCTTCGAAATATATGAATACCTATAAATAAGGTAGTAATTGAACGTGTTGAAGTAACCTGTCTTTTTTGATTCTAATGTCATTGGTTGTTGGCTTAATCTTTGTTAATCTTATTCTTGTCCCTCAACGCTTGCTATAAATAGCAGGGAGGTTAGATTAAACACCACTAAGGTAATAGTTAACATGCCCAACGAAGCCATTTTGCGATGACAGAAAAACGTAAAGAGCGGAAAGTACCTTCTGGAAGAATTGCTCGTCTCGCTAAATTGGGTGGTTTGGCCTCAGCGGTTGCCGGCAATATTGTTAAAGGTGCGACAAAACAAATGCTCAGTGGTCAGCGTCCATCATTAACTGAGTCCTTACGTAATATCGACAACGCTATATCTATCACCAAGCGTTTAGCACATATGCGTGGCGCAGCGATGAAACTTGGTCAACTACTCTCCATGGATGCCGGTGAATTACTGCCTATCGAATGGGAACCTATTCTTTCACGATTGCGCCAAGAAGCTGATCCTATGCCTAAGGCGCAACTACTGAAAACCTTGGTTGCGTCTTGGTCTAAAGATTGGCATCAACAATTTAGTTCTTTTTCATTTACCCCCATCGCATCGGCAAGTATCGGTCAGGTTCATCGGGCAACACTAAAGGATGGTCGTCAGTTGGCGATTAAGGTCCAGTACCCGGGTGTTAGAGAAAGCATTGACAGTGATATTGATAACGTCATGAATTTACTAAAACTCAGTGGTGTTTTACCTAAACATATTGATTTGACTAGCGTGCTTGCTGAAGCAAAAGCCCAGCTTAAAGCTGAAGCTAATTATTTGCAGGAGGCGGAATTTCTTAACACTTATCGTAAAAAGCTGTCTAACGACCCTCGCTTTATTGTGCCCTTTGTTGTTGACGAGCTAACGGATGAAAATATACTGACGATGGAATATATCGAAGGTTCTCCCATCACTGATATTAGTACGATGAGTGCTGGTATTGTGGATTTAGTCTGTAGCCAATTAATGGATTTAACTTATCAAGAGCTATTTACGCATAAACTTATGCAAAGTGACCCCAACTTTGCTAATTTCTTGTATCAGAGCGACACACAAAAAATAGTGTTACTTGATTTTGGAGCTTGCCGGCAGCTTTCTCAACATACTTCAGTACATTATCTTGCTATGGCTGATGCTATGCAGCGTCAAGATAATAACGACATGCGTTTAGCGCTGTATTCGCTTGGTTTAGTTGACAATAATATGAGTGATACTGCAATAGATACGGTGCTAAAGACTTGTTTTGAAGCCAGTTATTGCTTACAAAGTAATATGGGCTACAACTTAAAAAAACAGCAACTGATTAAGCGAATTAGAGAGGTTAGTATGCCATTAATTACCGATAAAACAGCGATAGCATCTCCGATATTTGAAGTTGCATTAGTCAATCGAAAAATTACTGGTATGATATTGCTAGCCAATAAGTTAGGTGCGACACTCGATTTTAAAAGCGCTCTTGCTCCTTATTTACTGGAAAGCGCAAAGCAATCAAACGATGAAACCTAACACAATCGACTTTTCAAAACAGAAGCTGCTGTTTTAGTCTTTTTAAAATACTTTAAATTATTAATCTCTTTGCTAATCTGACTAAAGGAGTAAGTTAACTAGTATAGTTACTGGGTAATTATTTTAACAAGGCACTTCTTCTTAATAGGCCAGCCATAATAACTGATGCATTTTTTTCATTACACTAGACTTAAGTTATCTTTATTCAGCCGGGTGATTGTTATGTATAAGACTCGCTCACAACAAATTAGTTTATTGGATACACCTATTATCACATTTGCAGTGGTACGGTACGTAAGGCTTTTTTGTGTGGTGTAGGCAAGGATACGGGTGCCAGTTTGGAACATCGACACACATGGATTGAAAAGTGATTATTAACATTATCTCAGGTATTTGCGATAGATATCTGTGCCTAAAAGTCCAACAACGGTTGTCACACCCACTTGGGTTAATTTTGAAAGAGAAACCGGTGGAATCTGTGTTGAAAAACCTGCTTTGCTACCGGTAATATGAGCATGACTGTCAATGAAACCTGGCACTAGGTAAGGGCCATTTAAATCGATGATTTCTACCAGCTAATTATCAGGGATGCTGTGGAGAGCATTATCGGATATATCAAAAATATCAGCGATTTTTACACCAGCAATTAGCACATCTTTAACACCTATAGGGTTATAAAAGGTTTGAGTTTTTTAATTTTTAAATCATGGGTTTACGACAATATTTAATAAATATCAGACGAGTATGTATTATTATATATCTGATCCTAATCATTACGTATACAACTTATCTACAATTTATCAGCCAACTACATTTGTAAACGAAAGGTTTACGAGTGGTGTACGCGTGAAGGGGGTCTAATCTCAATCTAAATAGTTAGCCCCTAACACTATGTCAGAGGCCTATTATTATCAGCAAAAAAAGTGTTAACTAAATACAGTTTTAACTAATGCAAACTGCACTTTTATTCGCTGTAGTGTTCAGTACAAAAGCGCTTAAGGGCGAGTTTGCCCTTGACCTGCGACACGATATTTAAAGATGGTCAGTTGTTCTAAACCAACCGGTCCACGTGCATGAACTTTACCAGTAGCAATACCAATTTCAGCGCCCATGCCAAATTCCCCACCATCAGCAAACTGAGTTGAAGCGTTATGCATCACTACTGCAGAATCAACAGAGCGCATAAAAGTTTCCGCAGTATTGTCATTCTCGGTGATAATAGCATCGGTGTGTTTAGATGAATGCTCTTCAATAAAATTAAGTGCCTCATCTAGGCTCTGTACTATTTTAACCGATATAATGGCGTCAAGGTATTCAGTATCCCAATCTACATCAGTCGCGGCATTAATACGAGGATCACAGGCTTGAGCGGCAATATCGCCACGAATTTCACACCCCTCTAATGTATCAACGAGTTGTGGTAAAAATTCTGTCGCTATTGCTTGGTCTAACACTAAACTTTCAGTGGCACCACAGACACCGGTTCTACGTAATTTAGCATTTTTAATAATGCTTAATGCTTTTGCCACGTCGGCATCTTTATCCACATAAATATGGTTATTGCCATCTAAATGCAACAATGTTGGTACTTGAGCCTCGTTTCTTACCAGCTCAACTAAACCACGACCACCTCGAGGAATAACTAAATCAACATAATCAGCACAGCGCAGTAAAGCGGCAACGGCAGAACGATCATCGGTGTCAACCAATTGTATACAGTTAGCCGGTAAGCCTGCTGCACGTAAACCTGTTGCCATACACTCAACAATAATACGTGTGGAATTTAGGCTTTCGGAGCCACCACGTAAAATTACTGTGTTACCTGATTTAAGACATAACGCGCCAGCATCTGCGCCAACATTAGGACGTGATTCATAAATCATTCCAATAACGCCAATAGGTGTTGCCACACGAGTTATTTTAAGACCATTTGGACGGTCAAATTCGGCTAATACTCGACCCACAGGATCGGCTAATTTGGCAATGTCTTCTAACGCGACAGCCATACCTTCAACTCTTTCTGGGTTAAGCTCTAGTCGGTCTACAAATGAGTCGGCTTTGCCCGCTTTTTTAACGCTTGAAACATCAAGCGCGTTAGCTTTAAGTAATGCACCCATATTTTCGCGTAACGCATTTGCGGCAATCGTTAATGCTTTGTTTTTTTGTTCAGTCGTTGCACAAGCAAGCACTTTTGCAGCAGCTTTTGCTTGTTTACCAAGGGTTGTGATCATTGTTTCGATAGAAATATTCTTAGGGGTATTTGACATTAATGTCTTCCTTTTACTTGTTCATTTAACACTAAACTGTTTGATCAAATTCAAATGACTTAATTGAATGATATGACTTTTATTTTTATCGCTGATATTAATATCAAAAGCAATAGTAAAAGTTCAGTTTAAAGAATTTATAGCTATAGTATTCATCAATAAATGTTCGAGCACGTCATTGCTGACGAGGTAAAAATTAGCGCAAGGCTACTGCTCGTTGATAAGCCGATGAAACGGTTGACTCAAACAAAGATTCTAATTTTTTATCTTGCATAAGCGCATTTAACCCAGCAGCTGTCGTACCATTTTTACTGGTCACTGAATTACGTAAATTTTCGATATCTTCTTTATTGGTTAAAGCCAACTCCATTGAACCAGCGAGTGTGTTTAACACCAACTCTCTAGCGGTTTGGGGAGAAAATCCGAGTTTTATCGCCGACTCTATCCAGCAGCGTGCTATTTCAAATGCATAACCAGGCCCACTTCCTGCAACTGCAGTTACTCGGTCTAGCTCGTCTTCAGTGGCGGCTAAATGGGTATAACCTACCGCATCTGTTAACGCAACAGCGTTGTCAATTTGAACATCACTGCAACGTGAATTTGCGTAAAGTCCACTCACGCTTCGGCCAATTTGAGCGGGTAGGTTTGGCATCACTCGCACAACGGCCTGCTCACCAATCAGTTTTTCTATTGAAGCTACTGAATAACCCGCCGCAATCGAAATAATGCAACCTGAATCAGCAAGGTGTCGACGATACAAGGGTAATATTTGTTCAATAAGCTGCGGTTTAATCGCAATAACGATAATGTCGAAACGCTGGTCAGACAACTCGTCAATCGCTTGCTTGACGATAACACCTTGGGGCGCTTTGACTAATGAAGGATTAATAATAGTGATAGTGTGATTTGCAGAGGTTGCCCAACGAGTCAATAATGAGCCGCCCATTTTACCACAACCAATCATAAGTAATGACATGAAACTCCTGAGTTTTTTAGCTTACATTGAATGAAATGCAGATCGTTTTGCCGGTGTTCAGTATGAACTTTTAAAAGTCCTTAACGATATTTTTCAAAGAGGCGATCTTGAGTTCAATTGAAAAAATATGTTTTTTAGTATATGATCTCTGCACTCATTTGTCGATTGCCGTCAAATTCTAACGTTTTTAACCGACGTTTCAGTAATTTTTTATCTACTACTTTTAATGCGACCTTCGCAAATAAAACTGACTTTATAAGTAGTAAGCATAACTCTAATACGACAATAAAATATCACGGAAATAGCTGCAATTTGTTGAATCAATTTTGTAAACGATTCAAGCCGCTATTTAATTTAATTAATCAGAGTACGGAGTAATTTTGCCCTCATTTGAACAACAAAAAACTGATAAATCTTCTCGAAGCAAGCCACGTATCGTTATTAAAGTGGGTTCGAGTCTCTTAGCAAATGTTAAAAATTTAACGCCTAGTTTTGCTTTTATGCACGGTCTGCTAAGTGACATATCTTTGTTACGAGAACAAGGCTACGAAGTTGTATTGACATCTTCTGGCTCGGTAGCATTAGGTCTAAATACGGTTGGCTGCACTATTGAAAACGCCAGTGTTCAAGATAAGCAAGCCGCAGCGGCTTGTGGACAACCGATATTAATGCATGCCTACAAGCAAATTGCCCTTGAGTATGGTTTTGATATCGCTCAGGTTTTAGTTACCCTAGATGATTTAGAAAACAGACGTCGCTTTCTAAATATCAAAAACACGGTTCATCGTTTGATAAAACAAGGTGTAATGCCTATTGTCAATGAAAATGACACGGTGACCACGGAAGAAATTCGTGTGGGTGATAATGACAGACTTGCAGCTAAAGTTGCTCAGATGATTGGCGCAGAATATTTGTTTATTCTTACCTGTATCGATGGCGTGTATGACCGAGACCCTTCAGAAGAAGGCGCGGTTTTCGTTGAGTCTATCGAAGATGTTAGTAGTTATATGGAAGCGGCAAGTGGTACCAGTTCTTTAGGTACCGGTGGTATGCTGACTAAATTACAAGCCGCTAATATGGCGCAAAATGCTGGTTGTACTACTATAATTTCGAGAGGGACGATGGAAGATCCTGTTACCGGAATATTGCGCGGTGAACGCAGACACACTAAGTGTATCGCTCACTCATCACCTTCATCAGCATGGAATATCTGGTTAACAGACCGATTACAAATGGCCGGTAGTTTAGTGATAAAACAAGAAGTAGCTGATGCCTTATTTGGTGGTGACGAAGGATTTACCTGTCATGATGTTGTTTCAATACATGGCACCTTTGAACGCGCAGATGTGCTTCACGTCTATGATGAAAAAGGCGAAGAAATAGCACGTGGTTTATGTAATTTCTCATCAGATGAAACAGCAATTATTTCAAGCCGTCCAAATGAAACGGTTGAAAATATCCTCGGATATAGTGCTTCACAACGCTTGATCAATAGTGAAAACTTGGTTGTATTAAGTGAACATCATCTTTCTTGGGATGAACCTGTTCAAGATGCTTAACTGATTAAATAACCTCTGTAGCAGTGCAGAGGTTTTTTTATTTATTAAACGCGTTAATAATTCTTATCCGCTTAACGTTAGCCTCAACTAACCGACTATACTATTATTGTCTACAATCTCTTCTTTTTATAATTGAGTGGGCGATAAAGTGCCTCACTTCATCATCTAGCCTCGCCTATAATCACTCAATAGTGTTGATCTAATCGCTGAGTGTATTCGTATATAATTTTTTTAACCATCTGAATTCTATCTATGAAACGTTCTCTATACTGGGTGACCAATGATCTTCGTCTTAATGACAATATTGCACTCAACTTAGCCAGCAAAAGTGAACAATTACTTTGTGTATATGTCGTAGACAAAAGATGGTTCGAGCCTAATAACTATCAATCAAAACCTTTGGGTGATAAGCGATGGCATTTTTTACAAAGCTGTTTAAGTGATTTTAATCAGAGTTTATTAACGTTAGGACAGCAACTTTACATTGTTTACGGCGATACTCTATCGAGCTTAACCACGCTGTGTGAAAAACACCAAATTACTGATGTTATTACTACTCGTCTGCCGGGGACTTACGAAAATAGTTTGATTAATACACTGGCTCAGCATTTGCCTGAAGTAGAAATTAATCAAGTTGATCAATTCACTTTATTTCCACATCGTGCACTACCTTTTGCACTTGACCAGCTACCGGCAAGTTACTCTAAGTTTAGAAAAGTTATGGCTGATGTCACTATTTCAGAGGTTGTTCCAACGACTCAATCCTTGCCGAGTATGTTTGCAAATATGCCATCTCCCACTATCTTTAGGCCACAATGGTTACCTAATATGCCTTATCAAAGAGCTAAGCGTGGTTATAATTTCGATGGCGGTGAACAAAATGGTTTAGCACATCTCACGTACTATTTTTCGTCAAATCTTCCTTCAAAGTACAAAGAGGTTAGAAATAATTTAGATGGCTGGGAAAATAGCAGTAAATTATCTGCTTGGTTAAATTATGGCTGTATTTCTGCTCGACAAGTGATGAGTTCGATTATCCAATACGAAGAGCAACGCGGTAAAAATAGTTCAACAGAATGTCTGTATTTTGAGTTACTTTGGCGTGAGTACTTTCAATGGTTACATTTTAAAGTTGGCGTAAACACCTATAAATTTAAAGGGCTTGCTGAACACCTACCTTTGACCACATTTTATCCTGAACGGTTTAAGAAATGGTGCTCAGGTAATACACCTTATCCTTTAGTAAACGCCTGTATGAATGAATTAAAACATACAGGTTATTTAAGTAACCGATCAAGGCAAATTGTCGCTAGCTGTTTGGTTAATGAGTTGAGTGTTGATTGGCGCTATGGCGCTGCATGGTTTGAGGAACAGTTAATTGATTACGATGCTGCGGTTAATTGGGGAAATTGGCAATATATCGCAGGTGTAGGTGTCGATCCTCGAGGCGGCAGACACTTTAATCTTGAAAAACAATGCGTAATTTATGACCCTGAAGGTCTTTACCAAGCTAAATGGGCAGGGCAAAGTAATCAAATGACGCCACTAGATTCTGTTGATGCTTCAGACTGGCCTGTGCAAACGACAAGCCAGAATGTCTGACAATATTATTGAAGAAGTTGGTGTAGAGACTCGCGTTAATATTGTTTGGCTTAAGCGTGATTTGAGACTGAGTGATCATGAGCCTTTAGCGCAAGCGATTAAATCAGGAATAACCTTGCTTTATTATGCCTTTGAGCCTTTATTGATTAATGATCCACATTATGATGAACGACATTGGCGATTTGTAACCCAATCAATTGAAGATCTGAATGCACAGTTAGCTATTTTTAATTCGCGTGTGTATGTGTATTTTGGTGATGCAATAGCGGGTCTTAATGAAATTAATAACACTTTTAAAATAGACAAATTATTTAGTCATGAAGAAGTCGGTTTACTGTCAACGTATCAACGTGATAAATCTGTTGAAAAATGGTGCCAAGTACAAGATGTAGTCTGGCATGAAAGTGAGTTTGGTGCGGTAACTCGAGGCAAGAAGAATAGAATTGACTGGGATAAGCACTGGCGCAATGTTATGAAGGCATCATTAATTGAGCCTGAACTATCTTGTGCAGCCTTCGTTAATGTTGAATATATAGATAAATTGCCAGCGTCTATTTTACCTATAGCGTGGTCAATACCTGACGAATTTATGCTTAGAGGTGGGGAAGTCTGGGCACAAAGAACACTGCAATCCTTCTTAAAGGGTCGTGGTAAAGGCTATCACTTTGATATATCTAAGCCACAAGCAAGTCGTAAAAGTTGTTCTCGATTGTCTCCTTATTTAGCATGGGGCAATATAAGTTTAAGAGAGTTCTATCAAACTATTTTGATAACAAGATCAGAGCGGGGTTGGAAACGTCCAATAGATGCGTTGGCTTCTCGGTTACATTGGCATTGTCATTTTATTCAAAAATTTGAAAGTGAACACCAAATGCAATGGCGACCCGTCAATAAAGCCTATGATGACTTAATGTATCCTGATATCCATTGTGGACTGAGTGTTGATGAACGATTAAATAAATGGAAAATGGCGCAAACAGGCTATCCATTAGTCGATGCTTGTATGCGCTGTTTAGAACAAACGGGTTATATAAATTTTCGGATGCGAGCAATGCTGGTAAGTTTTTTGTGTCATCATTTGCTGGTTGATTGGCGTTTAGGTGTTACGCATTTAGCACAATTATTTCTTGATTTCGAACCAGGTATACATTACCCACAATTTCAAATGCAATCAGGTGTTACTGGTACGAATATTATTAGGGTTTATAATCCGGTTAAACAATCGTTAGAGAAAGATTGCGATGGTGAATTTCTTAGAAAATGGTTGCCAGAATTAATTGAATTGCCCAATGAAGTTATTCATACCCCTTGGGCACTTTCGCCAATGGAACAGCAGCTTTATCAATGTCAATTAGGTGAAGATTATCCATCGCCTATGGTTGATATCAATGAAACAGGAAAGATTGCACGGGACCTACTGTGGGGATTTCGTAATCGTTTTACCACTAAAAAAGAAGGTCAACGTATTTTAGCTAAACATGTTAGAAGCAATAAAAAATTAGCGAAAGCTAAAAAGCCTCAACAATTAAAAATTGAAGAAAGTGAATAATCAATTATAAATAGCCAATTATGCATAAAAAATTAATGTTACCTAAGAAAAGTTGCCTGACTTGTAAAAAAGATTTTACTTGGCGTAAAAAATGGCAAGCTTGTTGGGGTAATGTGCTGTATTGCTCAGAGCGATGTCGACGCAATAAAATACCATTATAAGCTAAAATAAATATTGAAAATTTAATTCCCTAATTCCCTAATTCAACTAAACGTAAGGTAAATTAATGAAGGCGAAACATCTTAAGCTTATATTAGGCGATCAGCTTAATCCAATGCACAGCTGGTTTGAACATATCGATGATGATGTTGTTTATGTTATCGCTGAGCTTCATCAAGAAGCAACTTATACCAAACATCATAGTCAAAAAATTACCGCATTTTTTGCTGCTATGAAAAGTTTTGCTGAAACCCTCGAGGGTAAAGGGCATCGCGTCTGTTACTTAACCTTAGATGATACTGAAAAATATCAAGACCTCCCTGAACTAATAAAAACCTTAGTTTCAAGCTATGCCAGTGAATTATTTACTTTTCAGCGTCCTGATGAATATCGATTGCGCGCGCAATTAAGCGAGATGTCAGCTCAATTATCGGTACCTGTCTATGAAGTTGACAGTGAACACTTTTTATTACCCTTTGATGAACTCGCTGATCATTTCAAAGCAGCTAGCCACGTAAGAATGGAAAATTTTTATCGTTTTATGCGCAAGCGTTTTGCTATTTTAATGAATGGCGCTAAGCCTGAAGGTGATGCCTGGAATTTTGATGCGAATAATCGTCAATCCTTTAAAAAAACCGATCTTAAATTTATTCCTAAACCACTGGTCTTTGACAACCCAGCAAGTGATTATTTACAACGGATAAAACATCATAAGATTGACACGATAGGGCGTGAATCTGAGCATGTTGCTTATCCTATTAATCGTCAACAATCGCTAGAATTATTAACGTTCTTTTGTGAACACCAGTTAGAGAATTTTGGCAATTTTCAAGATGCCATGACGGTAGCCTCACCTTATGCTTGGAGTTTATATCACTCGCGGCTCAGCTTTTCATTGAACTGTAAAATGCTTAACCCAATGGAAGTTATTCAAACGGCACTTGCTGCTTATCAATCGTCAGCAGGTAAAATAACACTTCCTCAAATTGAAGGCTTTATTAGACAAATATTAGGCTGGCGAGAATATGTCAGAGGTATGTATTGGGCTAATATGCCAAATTATGCCGAGCAAAACTTTTTAGACGCTAAACGTGATCTACCCGCTTTTTTTTGGAACGCAAACACTAAAATGCAGTGTTTAAGAAGCGCAATATCTCAATCACTTGAATACGCCTATGCGCACCATATTCAACGGTTAATGATCACTGGAAACTTTGCTTTATTGGCCGGTATAGAGCCTCGACAAGTCGATGATTGGTATTTAGGCATTTACATCGACGCGATTGAATGGGTGGAGTTACCCAATACCCGCAGCATGGCACTTTTTGCTGACGGTGGTTGGATAGCGACAAAGCCTTATGCGGCTAGTGGTAATTATGTCAATAAAATGAGTGACTATTGCAAAGGTTGCCATTACAACGTTAAAGAAAAAGTGGGCGCTAATGCTTGTCCATTAAATAGTTTGTATTGGAATTTTATTGATCAAAATTATGATAAGTTTGCCAACAATCATCGAATGAGTTTTCCTGTGCGTAACTGGGATAAAATGGATCCTGCCAAAAAAGTTGAAATTAGAGAGCATGCAACTCAGTTATTAAATAATCTAGATAAGCTATAGGCTCAATTGCTAGCGCTGTCTAGATAAGGTGACGTTCAGTAGATTGATAAAATTTAGGCTTTAATGGTCTTTATCTATTACTGGCGCGTATAAAAGTTATATTTATTAGATTTAGGATCTTTTTTATGCAATTCTCTATGGATGAAGAGTCAAGAATTATAGAAATGGCTTGGGAAGATAGAACGCCATTTGAAGCAATAGACCATCAGTTTAGTTTGCAAGAACCTGATGTTATTAAGTTTATGCGTAGTCACTTAAAACCAAAAAGCTTTAGGTTGTGGCGCACAAGAGTGAGTGGTCGCTCAACCAAGCATGTCAAATTAAGGAGTGCTGACGTATCGAGAGGATACTGCCCAACACAATACAAACAACGTTGATCAGCGCTATACAAAAAAATATCAATAAAAAGGGCATCTTATGATGCCCTTTTTAGTTAGTACTGACCCGTGCTTTTTATCTAATCAGTTGTTAATCGTCTTCAACTAAGGTCATCAGCGATGTATTACCACCTGATGCCGTGGTATCAATGCTAATCGTTTTCTCGGTTAATAGACGCTGAATTAAATTATCGAAATACTCTGAACTGATCACTGGCAATATTGCCCCTTGACGTTCAGCTAATTTCTCACTGATAAAGTGCTTACGGTCACAATGACTGTCGACCACAACACCGGACAAGGCAGGGTGCGCTAACATCGTTGATAAGTGGCGTAAACGTGCAACTTGAAAAACACCTTCATCGGCACCCGTTGAGAGGAACTTGTCTCTAAAGGCGATTGCTTCATCATAATACAAATCAGAAACAACACTAACAACGGTATTACCGGTAGCCAGCGCCGTTACAATAGACAGTACCCAGAAGTGAAAGCTCACCGTCGCATCGGCAAAACAGATAATATTACCGCGGTTTTCCAAATACAACACATTAGACTCACCGGTTGGTCCTGGTAAGAATGTAGGCTTTTTCAAACGCTTTTCAATATCAATCAACTGCGAACGAGCGCCTTTTAAGGTGAGATTTAGATCGTCGGCTAAATCATCAACAATATCAATATGCGCAATTTTGGCTAATAGCTGACGAACACAAGAAAGACGGGTATTTAACTCAGTTAAGCGCCAGCCTTTTTCTGCTGCATTTGCCTTGTCCATAAACAAAGTTGAGGCTTTATCTGATTCTTCATCACCATCTAAAGCTTCGACCTGCGAAGGTAGCAAGTTAAATTGTTCGGCATCTGGCGTAGCTTTTTCAATAACTAAACGTGTTAAGTAATTGGGTCCACCTGCTTTTGGTCCCGTGCCTGAAAGACCACGACCACCAAAAGGTTGTACACCTACAATGGCGCCAATCATATTACGGTTGATATAAACATTACCTGCGCGTGACAGCTTAGCTAAATCTAAGGCACGGTGTTCAATACGCGTATGAATACCCATAGTTAAACCAAAACCTGTACCATTAATTTTATCTATAACCGCTTCTATTTCATTGCCTTTAAAACGTACAACGTGCACACAAGGGCCAAAGACTTCTTTTTTAAGGACGTTAATATCTTTAATTTCATAAAGACGAGGCGCAAAAAAGAAATGCTCGTGACCGGCTACTTCAGCTGATATTTTACACTGATATAACAATTGACCATGGGTTTGCATATAGTCACTGTGCGCATCGAGCGCGCTGAGGGCTTTTTCATCAATTACTGGGCCGATATCAGTGCTTAAGTATTCTGGATTACCCACATGTAGTTCGGCTAAGGCACCCTTAAGCATAGTTATGACATTATCAGCGATGTCTTCTTGTAAAAATAATACACGAAGCGCAGAACAGCGCTGACCTGCCGATTGAAATCCTGAAGAAATTACATCGTCAACAACTTGCTCAGGCAAGGCAGTTGAGTCAACTATCATACAATTTTGTCCACCGGTTTCAGCGATAAAAGGGACTTGATCGCCCCCTCTATCAGCCAATGTTTGTGAAATTATTGTGCCGGTTTCAGTTGACCCCGTAAACATAACGGTTTGAATACGAGCGTCAGGCACAATAACACTGCCTACTTCGCTTCCGCGAGCAATAACCGCTTGAACAACACCTTCTGGTAGTCCAACCGACTCCATCAATTCAATGGTGCGCAAGGCAATTAAACTGGTTTGTTCAGCAGGTTTTGCTAATACGGTATTACCAGTAGCGATTGCCGCAGCAACTTGCCCTAAAAATATCGCTAATGGGAAATTCCATGGGCTGATACAGAGCACTACACCACGAGCTTCTAAGCGTTCATCCTCTTCGAGTTCAATCGCTTGGTTAGCATAATAGCGACAAAAATCAACCGCTTCTCTTACTTCATCAATACCGTCTTGAGCTATTTTACCGGCTTCTTTAATACATAACGCAATGAGTTCGTCCATATGGCGTTCAAGAATATCGGCAACACGGCATAATAGCGCTGCTCGCTCTGCAACGGGGGTTTTTGACCATGAAGCGAATGTTGCTTGCGCGGTATCGATCATCGCCAACATTTCATCTTTAGTATGATGTTGGTGAAAACCGATTATTTCACTATGATTAGCAGGGTTTTTAACCGCAATAGCACTTGCTGGCACATCTTCGATATTAATTAAGTGATCAGTAAACCAGTTATCTAATGACGATTTTAATGGCGTTATAGCAGTAATGTCAGTTAAGTCTAGTCCTTTAGAGTTATCACGACCCAGACCTTTTGCATCATGGTATAAGGCAATAGGTTTAATTATCTGGTTGTTATATTTATCTTTTAAACGCTGTGTTTTTTCAACCGGGTCACCCAGTAAAGACTCCACCGGTTGAGACTCATCGACAATGGCATTAACAAAAGAAGAGTTAGCACCATTTTCTAGCAAACGACGGACTAAATAAGCTAATAGCTCTTCATGATGACCAACGGGAGCGTAAATACGACATTGAATATTTTCACTTGAAACAATTTGGTCATATAAAGAATCTCCCATGCCATGTAAGCACTGAAATTCAAAACCTTCTTTATCGTCACCAGCTAACTCAACAATCGTAGCGGCAGTATAAGCATTATGCGTAGCAAACTGTGGGTAAATAGTATCTCTATATTCTAATAATTTGTTTGCACAGGCATGGTAAGAAACATCAGTAGAAGATTTACGCGTAAATACAGGAAAATGCTGAAGACCATCTTTTTGAGCATTTTTAATTTCAGTATCCCAATAAGCGCCTTTCACTAAGCGGACCATCATTTTTCGGTTGGCACGTAGCGTTAAGTCTCGTAACCAATCCACCACAAAAAGGGCGCGTTTTTGATAAGCTTGTAATGCCATACCAAAGCCTGTCCAGTCGCCTAAATCATTATCACTAAAAACAGCTTCAATAATATCAAGTGATATATCTAAACGTTCAGATTCTTCTGCATCAACCGTTAAACCGATATTGTAGCTTTTTGCTTGTAAACAAAGTGCCTTAAGTTTTGGCACAATTTCAGCCATCACCCGTGCTTTATGGGTAAATTCATAACGCGGATGTATCGCTGAAAGTTTGACTGAAATACCAGGAACTCTGCGAGGGTCACTTTTACCCGAAGCGCGGGCAACGCCGCCAATGGCATCTATTGCTACCTGATAGGCTTTAAAGTAACGGTCAGCATCCCCCATTGTACGGGCGCCTTCACCGAGCATGTCGTATGAATAGACATAACCTTGCTGTTCTTTAGTCGCCGCTCGTTCAGTCGCCGCTTGGATAGTTTCACCCATCACAAACTGCTTGCCCATAATTTTCATGGCGTAGTTCATTGACTTACGAATAACAGGCTCGCCTAAACGACCAATCACTTTTTTCAATAAACCAAAACGATCTTTTTTACGTTTATCGGCATAATTCACCATTGTACCGGTGATTAATAACCCCCATGATGAGGCATTAACGAACAATGAATCACTGCTGCCTAAATGGCTACTCCACTGTCCTTGAGAAATTTTGTCACGTATCAAGGCATCTTGAGTGTGTTTATCTGGCACACGAAGCAAAGCTTCAGCCAAACACATCAATACCACACCTTCTTCACTTGAGAGTGAGTATTCCTTTAATAAGGCATCTATCGCGCCATTTCCTGATTGGTCTTTACGAATTTGTAAAACCATTTTACGAGCTCTTTCCCAAGCTCTACTTCTAGCACTAACATTAACTTCTGCCACAGGTAGAATATGATCTACTGCTATATTTTCATCAATACGATAAAATTCACGAATTTTCTGACGAATTGGGCAGTCTGTGCTAAACGAACCATTAAAAAGCATATACTCTTCCTCAAAATGACTACATACCAGCTTGGTGTTATGTAGCGATAGTTACAATAGAATGTATTCGAGCATTCTAAATAAAAACAAATAGAATTTATGTGTTCAATTCTGATTCACTCAATTATAAATGTCACTAAAGTACAATACCACCATAGAATGTATTTCATGGTTAAATAAAATATAAAATATAAGGTATAAAATATAAAGCTGAGTAAAAACAATTCAACTAGGGGCTAAACTTCATTAATATTGTGCTAAACCTCTGTAAAAAGTGGGTTATTGATATTGATTGTTCTGGGGTAACCCTTCAGGAATTGAGCAAAGAAAGTAATAATATAGAAGGTAATAATATAGACGGTATGCTTAACAACATTCGTAGTATTGCTGATCAAACCTACCTACTTGGTTTCATGCGGCAATAGAAGTAGCTAGAACAGTTGAGCAAGAACGAGGTCGTAGAAGAAATTAATTCAAATTTAATGTCGATAGCTCGAGATACACTATTCTTACTGAAACAAGATCAATCTCTAGTGAGCGATTAAATAACGTATCAGAACAACTCGGAATTCAGGTTATTAAATTAAAACTAACCGGTTAAAAGACGCGATTGATTGACTTCGTATTAATGTTTAAGGAAAAGCCCAGACATGCTGGGCTTTATCAATATTAACGCTGAATTTTTAAAGGTTATTCACCTTTTGGATTATAAATCCAAAGAGCGTTATTAACATGCTTACTGGTGTCTTCACCAATTAAAACACGACCATCGTCCATCACGGCTAAATTATCAGGGTTTGATATACCATTAACATCACACTTGTTGCCATTAGCGTCGCCGTCTGAATTATAAGCTCCACCAACAACTACCGGTTCCATGCGATTAACGTTGAAGTCTGTTTGTACGCCAAAACGATATACCGCGCCACAATAGGCCGATGAATCAAGCTGAATATCACCAATTTCATCAACCATACCTTTACCTACTTCAGACATCGCAACATACATGAAAGGTACGGCACCACTAGCAACGCCATCGTAATTAATGACGACACCTTCCATTTTACGAAATTCAGTTGTTGCGCCTTTGGCTTTAGCTGCACGTAATGTTTCTAAAAATGCGTAGCGGTCATCGCCGGTTCCGTTAGTTGCCCAATCATCGATTTCGGTTTGAGGTATATAGCTGGTTTCACCTTCAATGTAATCAGCTTCCGTAATACCATTGTATGAATTTATCCAGGTTTTTATTTCGGTATTGTTGCTGCTGCCTAATTCTATCCATTGAATATCAAAACCAGCCTTTGCAGGTGACTTTGTCGCATCTTGCGTTAATTTAGCCGCATATAAAGTGCCGGCGCTTAAATCGCCTGCGTTAGTGGCAACAAATTTATAAAAGGCTTTATTTGAACCGTCATCAGTGGTGTAAACTGTTTTCCAATCGGGCATTACCACAGAGTTCTCATGAGCAACACGACCTAAAGTAAAATGTTTCACCGGTGTCGGGCTAGTAGAGGTTGGGTTAGTTATTTCAACAATATAACCGTAATCGTATGGGTTAGGTAATGTCGAGCTTGCCAAATAGGTTTGTAAATTTTTAACATCAGGGTAGCTAGGGTAACCATCTAAGTAAGCGGTGTTATTCCATTGCTCAGTATTTTCAGCTTCGTAGTTTTCTTCTGATGTCAAAGGGGTATTCCATGGTGATAGCGTACCAAAACAATTAATGATTGTGCCTAATACCGCTGAAAAATCAACGTTAATCGCATCACCTATTGTCCAAGTTCCACTGTCTTCTTTAGAGAGTTCTATTCGGCTCATTGCACCCGGACGGTCTTCCCATGCGGTGAATAAAAAACCCGTATCGCCACTAGCAGAAGTTGGCACAAAAGCATTGAAATCAGGATCTTGAGATTGCTTAATTTCAGTTGTTTTATCAGAAGTTGTAATAGCCCCTAAACCATGAGGGAGTTGGTTATTGAAAGTATCACCTGCTTGCCCCAAAACTTGGTAACTACCGGCAACAACACGCACTGCCATTTTTTCATCGTCTGTTAAAGGGACTGATAAACTCTCAGTCATTGGATCAAGCGTACTCCAGTCAAAACCAGTCACTACGCCTACTTTTGCTGGTGTTTCGTTACCTAACAAATCGGAAGGATGCTGAACATTAAAAAAAAGCTCATCGTTATCGGTTAAAAACATACCAGTAATTTCTGCACCAACCGGCACTGTCGCTAAACGGGTTAGCTTAGCTGCAGCGGTGATATTTTGTCCATTCGTACCGTTAGTACCAGCAGTACCATTGGCACCATCACTACCATTGACGCCATTTGTACCGTTTGTACCATCTAGTCCACTTGCACCATTCGCGCCGTTTAAACCATTTGAACCGTCATCACCACCACATGCCGTTAACATTGACGAACCGAGAATCACTGCTATTAACGTGGCTATTTTTCTTTTTCTTAGATTCAGCATTTTTATTTTCCTAGAGTTATGTGTAAAAACGCTATTAAAGTAATATTGGGGTGTGACAGTTAAATGACTTCTTTTTTACTTTATTGTTAAGAAAATATGAAGGCGTGCTTCAAATAACTGTAATAAAGGCCTTGTATGATTTACCCAATATATAAATGAATGGGTTATAAAGGCTTATGAAAAATTACGTTCTATTGTTGTGTTTACTTGTACTGTTTATCTTTATTGGTTTTTCAGGTTTTTCAAAAAGCGATGATATGGATGCAGGTTTATTGCCATCTGTAGCGTTAAATCAAATTATTACACCTACAGCGAATGGTAGCTTGAATGAAGAAGCGCCTATCCCTTCGCAGTGCTATACCAAAACAGCAGGAAGTAATAATCCTTGTTATACCTGCCATCAAACTTACCGCACGACTGAAGATACCCCTTATCGCACAAATTTACGTAATGACGGCGTTAACCAAGGGCTTTATAACTTTTCAGATGAAGGTGAAATTAACAGCTGGAAAAACCTATTTGTTAACCGTGAACCTTGGATAAAAAAAATATCAGATGAACAAATAGCACAATACATAGATGAAGATAATTACAGTAAGTTGCCTAAAAAATTGAAAGAAACTGGCTGGCAAGGCTTTATCCCAGACTTAAAGGATTATCATCTAGCAAGTGAAGCCTTCAACGATAAAGGCATAGCAAAAGATGGCACTGGTTGGGTTGCCTTTAATTATAAACCATTTCCAGGGACGTTCTGGCCAACCAATGGCGCAACTGATGACGTATTAATTCGTTTGTCAGAGGAGTTTAGGGAACTCAATGGTAAATATAATGAAAATGTCTATTTAATCAATCTGTCTTTGGTTGAAATGAGCATTAAATCATTAGCCGAAATAGATATTTTTCCAGCCGATGAAACAAATATCAATAAAGATTTAAATAAAGATGGGCAGTTTACCGCACCGGTCGAATTACTATTGGCTCAAGAGTATTTTGTTGGTGACGCACAACATATTAAAGTGCCCCGTCAGCAATATCCCGTTAATACCGAAATTATGCATTCGGTGCGTTATATTGGTATAGACGAAAAAGGCGAAACTTATATTCCTCAGCGGATGAAAGAATTGCGCTATATGACCAAAACACAGGTATTAACTGACACCGAAATAGACAGTGCCTATCGCCGAGAGCGTAAAGAGAAACTTGATGAACAATTACCCAGTTATATTCGCGTTAAAGACCGTGGTTTTAATAATAAGTTTGGCTGGCTGATTCAAGGTTACATTGAAGATTATAAAGGTGAATTAAGGCCTCAGTCTTACGAAGAAACTTTCTATTGCATGGGGTGTCATTCTGCTATTGGTACAACGATTGATCAAACGTTTGCTTTTCCACGTAAAGTAACGGGTAGGGCAGGCTGGGGTTATATTGATTTGAAAGGCATGAAAGATGTGCCATCAATAGGGCAAAAAGAAGGTGAGATTTTACAATACTTACAAATCAATGGTGGTGGTAATGAGTTCCGTGAAAACATGGAGATGCAAAGCAAGTGGTATAAAAAAGATGGTTCGGTTGATAAAGAAAAAGTCATGCAAGCTGATGTTTATACGTTAATTACCCCTTCAAAACTGCGTGCTTATGCCATGAATAAAGCGTATACCCAAATTGTGAGAACACAGAGTTTTATTTACGGACGCGATGTCAATATTACGCCTGCGATTAATGTTCATAAAACGATAGATGAATCAGTTGCCCCTTTAAGACCAGCACATCGAGTCGAAGGGTGGGACATCCGCTTAGATTGGTCTGATAAAGCGGTCGATTAACGCTACTAAGCCCACTTTTATCGAGTATCACTTGAAGTTTCACTATTATTGACCCGTCAATAATAGTGAAATGCGTTTTTTATATAAAAATCGTACCTCTTTACGTTAGTTTCAGATAGATTAATAAGATGATTATTATGAATAATTCTCTTTATCTCGTCGAAAGGTCATAGACCAAGGAAAGCGTAATGAAAATAAGAAAAATAACTGATTTTATTAAAAGCAACAAAACAGTCGCTATCACCCTTACCGCTACTCTTGTATTGAGTGCCTGTGGTTTGGCTGATTCAGCAAAAAATAATACCAGTAATACGGCTAGCATTGAAAAATCTACTGGGAGTGATTTAAACCTAGCCTATGAGTCTTTTACCCTAAAAAATGGCTTGAAAGTCATTTTACATCAAGATAAGTCAGATCCTATTGTCGCAATATCAACGATTGTGCATGTTGGCTCTAACCGTGAAAAGCCAGGAAGAACTGGTTTTGCTCACTTTTTTGAACACATGTCGTTCAATGACTCGGAGAATGTACCAAAAGGTTCAAATCGTAAGCTCATTCCTGAGCTTGGAGGAAGTCGAAATGGTGGCACATGGAGCGATGGTACTATTTACTATGAAGTGGTGCCAAAAGACGCGTTTGACAAATTGTTGTGGATTGACTCTGACCGTTTAGGTTTTATGATCAATACGGTTGACCAAGGTACGTTAGAGCGTGAAAAACAGGTCGTTAAAAATGAGAAACGTCAACGTGTAGATAATCGACCATACGGGCATACCGGTCATGTCATCAAAAAAGCATTATACCCAGAAGGACATCCTTATAACTGGACAGTTATTGGTGATTTAGCCGATTTACAAGCGGCAACCTTAGACGATGTTCGTGAGTTTTATTCAACATTTTATGTGCCTTCAAATGCAACCATGGTTATTGCTGGTGATTTTGAACTTGAAGAAACGAAAGAGAAAGTAAAACGTTGGTTTGGTGAAATTAAAGCCGGTAAAGCAATGGCTGCAATGTCTCCACAACCGGTGACATTAAAAGAAACTAAAAAACTTTATCATTTAGACAATTTTGCAAAACTTCCTGAGATACGTGTAACATTTCCAACCGTCGAGCAATACCATAAAGACTCTTACGCGTTAGACGCACTTGCTGAAATATTATCGTCAGGTAAACAAGCACCGCTATATAAAACGATTGTTGAAGATAAAAAACTGGCACCGGGTGTTTACGCATGGAATAGTTCAGAAGAAATTGCCGGTACTTTTACCCTTTTGGTACGTGGTAATGTTGGTACTCAGTTAGATGTTATTTACCAAGCGATAGAAGAATCCTTGACCGCTTTTGAAAAAAATGGCTTTACATTACAGCAACTCATTAAGATTAAAGCAGAGCAAGAAACATCGTTTTATTATGAAATTGAAAGCATCTTAGATAAAGCGCAAAAACTGGGTCAATATAATGAATATGCCGGTTCACCTGAATTTATAAAAGCAGATATTGCTAACATTACCGCGGTAAGTATCGCTGATGTTAAACGTGTTTTTCAAACGTACATTAAAAATAAAAACAGTATTATCACCAGTTTTGTACCGAAAGACCAAATTGATCTTATTGTGTCTGGCTCTAAAAAAGCTGATGTGGTTGAAGAAAAAATCGAACAAGGAAAAGAAGAAAAGTTCGCTGAAAATGATGCGATAACGTTTGAAGTAACCCCAACAGTTCATGACAGAAGTGAGCCGGCATTAACCGCATTACCTACACTAAATGTGCCAGATGTGTGGCAAAACGTTCAAAGTAACGGACTAAAAGTCTATGGTATCGAACAAAATGAACTACCCATTGTTAACTTCAGCCTAACGATTCAAGGAGGACAGCAATTAGACCTCGATAATAAGCGAGGTACCGCAGGGTTAATGGCACAATTAATGAACGAAGGAACACTCACTAAAACACCGCAAGAGTTAGAAGAAGCGATTGGTTTATTAGGGGCTAATTTACGTATATCGAGTAATAGGGAATTTGTTACTATTTCAGGTCGCTCATTAGCTAAGAATTTTGATGCGACAGTCGATTTGCTTAGTGAAATGTTGCTAACACCAAGGTGGCAAGAAAGCGAGTTTTCTCGTTTGAAAAGCACACGTTTAACACGTATTAAACAAGCTAAAGGTAATGCGAACACTATTGCAAATAATGTCTTTAATAAACTGCTTTACTCAGAAAAACATGTCGCTGGAAACCCTATAGGAGGTACTGAGCATACGGTTGGGAATATAACGCTTAACGATACAAAACAATATTACCAACATAACATCTCACCAAAAATGGCGAGCTTTCATGTCGTTGGTGCGGTTAACGAAAGCCAAGTCAATAAAGCGTTAACCTCACTGAATAACTGGCAAGGGGATAAGGTTAAATTGCCTAAGCAACCGACGATTACAGAGCGTGACAAACCCCAGTTTTACTTTATCGATGTTGCTGATGCTAAACAATCAGTCATTATGGTTGGTAAGCCCGTTGTCTCTGGTCAAAATGCAGACTTCTATCCTATTCAAGTGGCTAATAATCGTTTAGGTGGTGGTATGAGTGGTCGATTGGCGCAGACGTTACGTATTCAGAAAGGCTACACGTACGGAGCATATTCTTCTATTCGAGGGGCGAGTTATCAGTCACCTTTTATAGCGTCATCGCAAGTGCGAACTAATGTGACTTTAGAATCTCTGGAAATATTTAAATCGCTGATTAGTGAATATAAAAATAGTTTTACAGAAGAAGATCTCGCGGTAACACAGAATATGATTATTAAAGGTAATTCACGTAAGTTTGAAACACTCGATCAGTTACTGGGTATGTTAACTACTATGAGTCAATTTGATTTAGCTGCTAACTATATTGACCAGCAGCAAAATTATGTGACGGGCTTGAAATTAGACAACATCCATAAAAATATTGATCAATACTTTGACGAGCAGTCAATGATTTATTTAGTCGTTGGCGATGCGAAAACTCAATTAGCTCGTATGAAAGACTTTGGTTATGGCGAACCCATCGTGTTAAATACTGATGGTGAACAAATGCATTAATAGCGAGTTAGACATAGTAAGATTTAGATGGGCAGATAACGCATTATTTGCCCAATTAATAATTTTTAATAACCCCTTATTTCAACATTCAACATTCAACTTTAAATATTCCTAACCTTATCGGCATTATCAATGTTTTTATGGAAGGAATTTCTGCTTAGAACCGTCCGAATGCCAACCTAAAACAGGCGCCACAATTTTGCTTATCAATATAATTTAAATCGCCGCCATGCTGAACCATTATTTGCCGAGATAAACTCAAGCCTATGCCTGACCCTTTATTTTTTGTGGTAAAAAACGGCACAAAAATTTGCTCCTTGACGTGGTCTACAATACCCGGACCGGAGTCTTCTATATCTAATAATAATTCTTGGCGGGTACTATTATCGGTTTGATAAAGCGTTAAAGAAATCTCTTTGTGCGCAGACTTTGATAGTGCATCAATAGCATTCTTGATAATATTTATGAGTGCTTGCTCTAGTTGAGCGCTATCTGCCATTAGCAAAGCACTTGACTGAATTGACAAGTTCAGCTTGATATTTTGTTTTTGCATTTCTCCCTTAAATAAACTTAATACGCTTGCCACTAATTCGGCTAAATTAAGCTCAGCTAAGATTGGTTTTGGTAAAGAAGCCATTTTATGAAAACTTTTGATAAAAGCACTCAGGTGCGAAGTTCTGTTGGCCAGCGTGGTCAATGCTTCGGTGAGGTCTTCTTTGTCTTCGCTGTCGATGAATACAAGTTCATCAGGCAATAAATCAACAGCGGTTTGGGCTAATGACGCGAGTGGCGTAATTGAATTGGCGACTTCATGTGTTAACACTCTGGTTAACTGTTTATAAGCTTGTTGTTCTTTGGCAATTAACGCCTGATAGATAGATTGAATACTGACAACTTTTAATGATTTTCCTTGAATTTCACAGCAACTAATATGAACAGAAAGAGTGTCTGAGTGCTCACCATGTTGCCACGAAAGTGTAACTCGCGCACTGGTATGCGTTTGGCTAATTAACTCTCCCAACTTGGCCAATGGGCGAATACTCTTAGTTAAGTGGCCAAGTAATCGTTCACTGGCGGGATTCTTATGCAAGATATTGTCATTGTCATCAACCACTAAAATAGAGATGTCGAGATGAATTAACAGAGCTTGTAAATATTGCGCCTGAACTTCAGCTTCAAGGCGGCTATGTTGTATTTGATCCCGCAGTTGAGTGAGTTTTTCGGATAAGGGGTCTGATTGCGTTAACCCTAAGCTCGGATCATTATTTGCCAGCGCGTTAATCACTTTTATTATTTGATTTTTGCTCTGTTGATGAAAAACCAATACTTTTATCGCGGCAAATAAAGTGGTTATCAGTAAAATGACCACCACAGCAGACAGTCCATATTGTTGATACATAAATTGACTACTGAGCAGCAATAGCGAAAATATGACCAACCAGCTAACTTGTTTTAATCGTTCGTTATTAAAGCTCATACTTGTCTAACCTACGATATAGCGCACCACGCGTTAGCCCTAACGCTTTCGCCGCCTGGCTAACATTGCCTTTAAAATGACTTAAAGCATTGGCAATGGTGAGTTGTTCTACTTGCTCTAAATTGAATATTTCTGGCTTATCATTAGCTATTTTTGGAGTTTGCTTGGTGTTAATAATAGAGCTGATATCAAGACTTTTACCATCCGTTAAAATGACCGCCCGTTCAATGGCATGACATAATTCCCTGACATTACCTGGCCAAGAATAACGACTCAGTCTTTGAATGTCGGAGGCGTTAATCACTAACGCTCGGTTGTATTTATGGCAAAAATGCTTGAGGTAATAACTAATTAACAAGGGAATGTCTTCTTTACGTTCGCGCAATGGCGGCAAACGTATCTCAATGGTATTGACTCGGTAAAGTAAGTCTTGTCTAAAGCGGCCGTTATCGACAGCCTCTAAAAGATTATCGTTGGTGGCACTGATTAACCTAATATCAATAGCAATGGATTTAACGCCACCAACCGGGGTTATTTCTCTGTTTTGTAGCGTGGTTAATAATTTTGCTTGTTGATTTAACGGTAAATTAGCGAGTTCATCAAGAAATATACTGCCGCCTCGGGCGAGTTCAAAGCGACCAATGCGATCAGACTTTGCATCAGTGAACGCGCCTTTTTTATGACCAAAAAGCTCACTTTCAAATAATGTCTCGGTAATTGCGCCCATATCAACATTAATAAAGGTTTTATTGGCTCGCAAACTCGCCTGATGAACAGCTCTAGCGACTAATTCTTTACCGGTACCACTCTCACCAGTGATGAGAATATTTGCATCAGTTTTAGCGGCTTTGTCGATGGTACTAAAGACTTGTTGCATTATTGCGCTTTGGCCGATAAAAGGCTGGCTTTCGCCGTTCATTACCTGACTTAACCCTTGTGTTTGTCTGGTTAGCTGATCAACTTTTTTCTTTGTTTGTGAATGTTGAAATGCCGAAGCCATAGCGGCAAGTAGCTGATCATTTTGCCAAGGTTTAGTAATAAAATCGGAAGCGCCTGCTTTAATAGCATCAACAGCAAGCTTGATATCACCATAGGCGGTCATCATGATCACCACAATACTTGGATTGATCAATAATATGGTTTTTAACCAGTGAAAGCCTTCCTGACCACTCAACGCATCTTGGGTAAAATTCATATCGAGGACAATGACATCAAAATCAAATTGGCCAAGGAGTTCCTCAATTTGGTGCGGATCATCAGCTGTTTTTACTAGGCTATAGTGCTTTTTAAGTAATAAGCGAGCGGAGGTTAAAATGTCGAGATTATCATCTACAACTAAAACACGTCCAGACTGTTTCATGAGGTTTCATTCCGTTAAATAGGCGTTTGTTTAAAAAACTAACGTGGTTAGGCTGCAATTACCCTACCTGACTCCCCTAATAATGAAAAGTAAAACTGTCCATAAATGGACAGCTAGTTGTTCTACTCGTGGACGCTTATTAACGATCTTATATGATTTATTTAGTAAGTAGTTGATATTTATATTTATTAATTGTGGCACGAGACTTGTAGTCATAGTGTTACTTTCGTGAATGATATATACCCAAACCAGCATCTTCAAATAGTTTAGGTATAAACATTCACCGTGAAATATTTATGATAATAGGATGGCAACATGGACCAACAGATTCAACAGCTCAAATATAACAAGTTTGCCAAAATTAGCGTGATGTTGCTTATTGCTTCGATACTTGTAGTTTTCACTTGGATAATAAACGCAAAAAGTGTCGATGGTAAGGTTCAGCATGTCTCGGTAAATACACTAACTTCAGCAAAAGTCTTTTCGGGTGATTTCGCCGACAAACTCAGGTTAAGAGGCAGTATTAGTCCCCAATCAACCATTTACCTTGATGCTATAGCGGGTGGCCGCATTGAAGAAAAATTGGTTGAGCAAGGACAGTATGTTGTTAAAGGCCAGGCCTTAGTGCGTTTGTCGAATGTTTCACTGCAGTTAGATGTAATGAGCCGAGAAGCACAAGTTACCGAGCAGTTAAATTTTTTACGTAATACCCAAATGGCCATGACAACTAATCGACTTAATTTACGTCGAGACTTACTTGAAATTGAGCTGAAAATATCACATCTTAACCGTAAAATTAAACAGTTCGAACCCTTGGTCGAGCAGGGCGTTTTGGCTAAAGATAAACTTGAAAGTCTTGAGTTAGATTTACTTTACTACCAACAACGCCAAAGGTTAACGAGTCAACGACAGCAACAAGAAGAAGAAATACGTCAAGTGCAAGTTGAACAGCTTGAAGAAAGTGCAAAAATGCTTCAAAAAAATCTGATCTTTGCTCGTAGAAACTTAGATAACTTACTGATAAAAGCTCCGGTGTCAGGATATTTAAGTGAATTGAATGTTGAGTTGGGCGAGTCTAAAAGCCGAGGGGCTCGATTGGGACAAATTGATATTCCAAAGCAATTTAAACTGAGGGTAAATGTTGATGAATATTACTTGAACCAAATTACCTTAGCGATGAATGCGCAGTTATTCATAAATGGTGAAAGCCATAATATAAAAGTGACAAAAATAGATAGCCGTGTGAAACAAGCACAATTTAGAATTGAGTTTAACTTACCCGCTAATATCGAGCATATTAAGCGCGGCCAAGGCCTTGAGCTTGATCTAATGCTGAGCAAGGACATAAAAAACTCTTTATTAGTTAAACGTGGTGCTTTTGTTAACAGTACCGGTGGCAACTGGGCCTTTGTGCTAAGTGACGATGGCAGCACAGCACAGCGGCGTTTAATTAAATTAGGTAAAAAAAATCTACATTATTTTCAAATTCTTGAAGGGTTAGTTGCTGGTGAAAGAGTGATCACGTCAAATTATAACGCTTTTAATCAAGCCGATACTATTAAAATTACAGGACAGAAATCATGATAAAATTGATTAACGCATCACAAGTTTTTCGTACACAAGACATTGAAACAACAGCTCTTAATAAAATTAATTTAACCGTAGAACAAGGGGACTTTTTAGCTATTATGGGTCCTTCTGGTTGTGGGAAATCAACTTTGCTCTCAATGTTAGGTATGTTGGACTCGCCAAACAGTGGTGATTATTACTTTGCTGAGCAAAATATTGCTAAATATGGTGAACGTAAACTCTCTAAGTTAAGAAGTTCATCAATTGGTTTTGTTTTCCAAAGTTTTAATTTAATTGACAGTTTAACCGTTTTTGAAAACGTCGAATTACCCTTGCAATATTTGAAAATATCTAAAGCTGAGCGTAAAAAACGTGTTAGCGACATTTTGAAAAAAGTGGCTATTGAACATCGTGCAGATCATTTGCCCCAACAGCTCTCTGGCGGACAACAGCAAAGAGTTGCGGTTGCTAGAGCCTTAGTTATCAAGCCAAAAATAATTCTAGCCGATGAACCGACCGGTAATCTTGACTCAAAAAATGGCGAGGAAGTTATGGCGATGCTGAGAGAGTTAAACGCTGATGGCACTACCGTTATTATGGTTACTCACTCTGAGCATGATGCTAAATATGCCAGTCGAGTAATCCGCCTTTTTGATGGTCAAATTATCGTTGATCAAGCCAGTGATACCGCGCGTGAGGTCCAATATGCTTAAACATTTATTCAGTAGTTCTCTTTTTAGCAATTATATTGTTAGTGCCTTTCGATCGTTAGTACGTCATAAGATGAACCTTGTTTTAACGGTTATTGGTTTATCTATTGGCTTAGCTGCGGCATTGATGATCACGCTTTTTACCCTAAATGAAAATTCTTACGACAATTTTCAACCTGACGCTAGTCGGACTTATCGTGTGGTTATGCATCAAAAACTCAGTGGCAATGAATATCCGATGACATCACCTCATGGCTATCAATTTTTAACCAAAGTGTCTGGTGTTGAAGACGTTTTAAACTTGATTAACGGTAAATTTTTATGGACAGGAAAAGTGAGCATAGGTGCTGACAATTTCAAGTTAGAAAAAATTATTGCTGCCCCGGAAAACTTAACAGATTTCATTGCTATCGATGTATTGCAAGGCGATTTGGCAACGGTTTTAAGTCAGCCCAATAAGATTGCCTTATCGTCTTCTGAAGCGCTGCGTTTATTTGGTAGTGAAAATGCCGTCGGTAAAACATTTTTGTTGCTTGAAAACAACCAGACTATGGAAGTGAGCGCGGTATTTGCAGATTTTAGTGATAATAGTCATTATGCAATGAGTTCAATTGTTTCAGCAAAAGCCTTTATGCATATTAGAGGTAAAATATCATACACATACTTGAAGTTGTCACCGGATGCTGATGTTGACAATATAGCCACGCAGACCACTGAAATATTCAATCGCATTTGGCAAGATGAAAGTAATGAACTTCGCTTTGATTTACAACCGCTGCTAGATATTCATCTTGCTCCTAACTTTACGGTTGATATGAAAATAGGGGGGTCAGAAAAAACGGTGTTGATCAGTATCGCGTTGAGCCTTTTATTATTACTGATCTCAAGCTTTAACTATATTAACATGAGTATTGCTCAGGCTGGTGTTAGGGCAAAAGAAGTCGGGGTTCGTAAAGTCCTTGGCGCCAGTAAGTTGCAACTTATTGTGCAGTTTTTAACTGAGTCTGTTGCTATTGCACTTATTTCAGCTTTATTCGCTTGTGGGCTAGTTGAATTGTTATTGCCCGCTTTCAACCAGTTGGTCGGCCGCGAACTTGTGATTGGAAATTGGTCACAATATCTGTTTGAAATTATTGTTACTACGGTGGCTATTGGGATCGCTTCAGGCTTATATCCCGCGGTATTTATTTCTTCTTTTAGTCTTCATCGAGTGCTCAGTGGTGATTTTGGACGAGGAAAAACCGCTATATTAGTGAGAAAGTCATTAATGATTTTACAAGCTGCGTTATCGGTGAGTTTGATCATTGCCGCGGCTAGTCTATATTTTCAATTACATCACTTACAAAATCTAGAAGTGAATTATGAGAAAAACCAACGTCTTCGAGTTCTTGATGTGCCTGCTGATTTGCTTTTTCCAAAAAGAAATCAGTCATTTTATCAAGCGTTATCTACTATTGACGGTGTTATTTCTTCGACACCTATTGATTTTGATTTAACAAAGTCGACCAATGCCGGTGCATTTGTATCATCAATACCAGGTGTAAATGACTTTAGCCAAGGTATGGGCTTGGGTGGAGTGGGTTTTAATGTCGTACAGGCTTTAGGTCTACAACTGATTGCGGGTCGTGACTTCTCAGCTCAATATCAATCAGACTGGTTTAATGAACAACAAAAAACCGTTGCCATTATTATTCCAGAATCAGTGTTAATGGCGGCAGGGTATAAAACTGCTGAACAAGCTATTGGTCAAATCTGGCACTTTGGTGCAGGTGGACATCAAAATCTTCAAGGAAAAATCGTGGGTGTTGTCAAAGATGTCAAGATTGGCTCAGCTCGAAATATCGCTTATCCGGTATTATTTGTTTGTGGTTTAACTATCCCGAGCACCGGTTCAGTCGTTATTGAAGTGAACGACCAGCATTCGTATAAAATTCAAAAAGATATTATTAATCTCGTTGAGCAACGTTTAAAGTTAAATGCGGTAGAAATTGAGTTAGTGGAGCATAATTATCAACAGCTTTATCAAACTGATAATCAGTTGGTCGATATGGTGGCAATATTTTCTGCCTTGGCTGTGTTTCTAACCTGTGTTGGTATGTTTGGTTTAGCATCATTTAGTGCCCAACAGCGCGGTCAAGAAATTGCTATTCGTAAAGTCTTAGGAGCATCGAGACTTTCTTTAATGACATTATTAACCGGAGAATCTATTGTGCTGATTGGTTTGAGTTTATTGATTGCTTTTCCAGTGTCTTATTACTTTATAAATAACTGGTTGAATAATTTTAATGAGCGGATAAATCAGAGTTTTATTATTTACATTGCAGCAGCGATAGTTGTAGGTCTAGTTACTTGGTTTACTGTGGCTGCGATAGCATTAAGAACCGCCAGTGTGAAACCCTCATCGAGTTTGCGATATGAGTAATTTTATTTACGTAAACGACCGTAATCTGAAGATGGTTCAACAATATTTTAACCATTAATGGTTAGTTTATGCTTTGGTGGCTTTCTATAAAGCTATTTAATCAGTAGCTTATCTCTTTTTATTAAATGGCTAAAGAGCCGGGAGAGTATTATTAAAGAGAAAGGGGGAGCGTGACATCAGGGCATTGCCCGTCAAGCTGGATTAACCGTTCTGTTTCCCCACTTTTTTTAAACTGTGCAATAGCAATATTAATATCTTTCATTACCTGCTTTGCTTGTGGTGACTTTTTACTCACAGCAAAATATAAAGGCTTATAATCTAGGCTGGGTTTCACTGATTCAATTTTGTTGAGTAATCGCTGCTTCTGCTTTGGCGTTAATGGAGAATTATTAATCGTAAAGGTAAACACTTTAGGATCGCCAACAATAAACTCGACACGCTTTGAGGTTAATAACTCAATAAGTTGCCATTCATCAACAGCTTCAACCACCGAAAATACTTTGGCATCCATCATACCATCAAACTCAGGGGTATTTTGATAGCCACGCACAACACCGATTATTCTACCTTTAAGTACCGACAAGCCTTTATCTAAATTAAAATCACTGCCTTTACGCTGTAATAACGCTAAACCGCCACCGGGAAATTTATTAGATAAGCTGAGTAATTCTCGGCGAGTTTTTTGGGGGTAATGATCAGAAGGCGCGGTTTCTTCAATAAAGTATTCAGGAAAAAGTACATCAATTCTTCCTTGCTCTACTAGTTTTACTGCTCTTGCCCATGGATAAAAATTAATATTGACCTGGTAGCCTTTACTGGCGAGTAGTGCGACAGTAAATTGAAATACCCAACCCTTATTACAAAGTGTCTCACCAATGTAAGGAGGCCAATTTAAAGTCGCTAAATGAATGATTTTTTTAGCGTGCCCATTAAAGCGATAGCCTTGCGATGTTTTTTTACCAAAAATGGAAAATTCTTGACCATTAGCGTAATAACTAACAACTAACTTTTCGTCTTGTGCTTTTACTTTAGCTTGTGCAATAGAGTTAATGCTGCAATAAATCAGCAAGATAAGGAGTAAAGCGATACTTTTGATAGCACTCAAACAAGAAGCTAACGCATAGTTAAATACTTTAGCTTTTGCAGTAGAGGTACTTTGATTTTTTTTGTCAAAAAGCAGAATAATATTAGTTAGCTCCATCATATAAGGTTTTCGGATGTTGCCTTTGAGTATAGTTGATAGTTATCATTATTTCATAGTGATTAAAAGTGGATATTGACGAGTGCAAGAAAAAACTTACTGTTATTCTCTTATTAAAGCGGTCAAATTATCTTATAGTTGGTTTTAAGGCAAATTTGATCCTAACAAAGAACGAGCCGACAAAAGACCTTAGTATTCTTAAAAATCCAGATGCCATAATGAAAAATGGTCACTGGTTAATACAAGATGCACTTAATCTACTTCGTGAGCACGCCATTGAGCAACAACGTTGGTGGCCAGAGTTAGGCGTGCTAGTGAGTAACTATTAGTTGCTATTTAACTAAGGTTACGGATTGTAATGTGTATTAGGTTATTGATATATAGTATGTTTTTATCTATTCATTCTCTATTATTCTCTGCTCATTCTTTGAAGTCGAAGTAAAATATCAGTATACATTTAATATTCAATAAAATAATATTGACTGTGTTGAGCCGCGTTTAAAGGTCAAAGCCGTTGAAAATAAACCCTTACAGCATAACTATCAGCAGTTTGGTGGTACAAGATAACTCCCCATCAAAGATGGACATCAATAATATTCTCATTGTAAACAAGATGCCAATTTCAATGATTGATAAACTATATTACTCTTAATTCAAACGAATGTTTGAAGCTTGAGCTCTAAAATAGTACTTGGAATCTCGGCTCAGCTGAACTATCTTCTCTTTACAAAATCTGTTTTTTTTGCTATTTTTACATCACTTTTATGATTGGTAAGACCAATTTACCTATTGGTTTTTGAATGATTTTTAGAATGAGTTTACGTACTTTTTTTAAATTAACCTTCTTTGAGCCAATAAAACTATAGGCTGAGCTGCTAGTTATGACATTGTCAGGTATTCAAAAACCAGTTAAACAAGCAAAGTTGTCAGATGTAATATTACGACAATTAGAGGCTTTGATCCTTGAAGGTAGTTTGCAAGCAGGTGAAAAATTACCACCTGAGCGAGAATTAGCGAAGCAATTTGATGTTTCTCGACCGTCATTGCGTGAAGCGATTCAAAAGCTAGAAGCGAAAGGTTTAGTGAATCGTCGCCAAGGTGGTGGAACATTTGTCAGCGACCAGATTTTGTCAGGATTATCTGATCCGTTATTTGAACTTATGTCGCAAAGTAAAGAGTCACAATTTGATCTATTAGAGTTTCGTCATGGTATTGAGGGTATGTCTTCATATTATGCAGCGATGCGTGGTACTGAGAGTGATTTTGCAGCGATACAAAAAAAACATGATGGTATTGGAAATGCTCAACTAGAAAACGATGTACGTTTAGAAGCGGAAGCGGTTTTTGATTTTTATCTCGCTATCTGTGCAGCGTCACACAATGCAGTAACGTTGCATTTAGCACGCAGTATGTCGAGTTTGTTGATTGACAACATAGAACAAAATTTAACAGTTTTAGCCAAGCGCCCTGATATATTTGCGCAAATGGCTGAATTTAGAAAACGTTTGTTAGACGCCATTATTAGCGGGCAACCACAAAAAGCTTGGGGGGCAAGTCATCGTCACCTCGCTTTTATAGAAGAGGTACTGCTAAAAATGTCACAAGAGAATAGCCGCATGGAAAGATCAATGCGCAGAATGCAACGTAGTGAATATTAACGGCTATTACGTTGAAATCATGTTGCAAAATAAAATTTAGACAATAATCGTTTAACGGTAATCAAAGCATGTAAATATGCAAAAGTTGACTATCTTTAAACACAGAAATTTAACTTTACACTAACTATTGGAGACTAAGTAATTATGTCTGAGCTCCCGAAGATTGATTTAGATTCATTGGAAACCCAAGAGTGGTTGGAATCTATGGATTCTATTCTGGAAAATGAAGGTCCGGATCGCGCACATTTCATTTTAGAAAAACTTATTGACCGCGCTCGTCGCAGTGGTACACATTTACCTTTCGAAGCAAAAACGGCTTATGTAAACACTATTCCTCCGGGACAAGAGCCAAATATGCCCGGCGATCAAACCATTGAAGCGCGTATTCGTGCTGCTATCCGTTGGAACGCTTTAGTATTAGTTTTACGTGCATCTAGAAAAGATTTAGATCTTGGCGGACACATTGGCAGTTTCGCCTCTTCTGCGATGCTTTATGATGTGGGTTTTAATCACTTCTTCAGAGCTGCTTCTGAAAAAGATGGTGGCGATTTTATTTTCGCACAAGGACATATCTCTCCAGGTATTTATGCCCGTGCGTTTATGGAAGGTCGTTTAACTGAATCTCAAATGAATAACTTCCGTCAAGAATGTGATGGTAAAGGGTTATCTTCTTATCCTCATCCTCATTTGATGAAAGACTTTTGGCAATTTCCTACTGTTTCAATGGGCTTAGGTCCATTACAAGCCATTTATACTGCACGTTTCCTTAAATATTTAACCGATCGTGGTATTAAAGACTGTTCAGGACAACGTGTCTATTGTTACTTAGGCGATGGTGAAACAGATGAGCCTGAATCATTAGGGGCTATTGGTTTAGCTTCGCGTGAAGATTTAGATAACTTAACCTTTGTTGTTAACTGTAACTTGCAACGCTTAGATGGCCCAGTTCGTGGTAATGGCAAAATTATTCAAGAACTTGAAGGGACCTTTCGTGGCGCTGGCTGGGAAGTTGTTAAAGTTATTTGGGGTTCATACTGGGATGCCCTTATTGCTCGTGATACTTCAGGTAAACTTTTACAACTTATGGAAGAAACCGTTGATGGTGAATACCAAAACTGTAAAGCCAAGGGGGGTAAATATACGCGGGAAAACTTCTTCAATAAGTACCCTGAAACAGCGGCATTGGTTGCCAATATGTCTGATGAAGATATTTATCGTTTAAACCGAGGTGGGCACGACCCGGTTAAAGTTTATGCGGCTTATAAAAAAGCGATAGAAACTAAAGGTCGTCCAACCGTCATTCTAGCGAAAACAGTGAAAGGTTTTGGTTTAGGTGCTTCAGGCGAAGCATTAAATGTTGCTCATAACGTGAAGAAAATGGATGTTGAATCTATTAAGCTTTACCGTGATCGTTTCAATATGCCCATTAGTGATGATGAAATTGCTGATTTACCTTTCTATCGATTCCCTGAAGAAAGCGAAGAGTTTAAGTACATGAAAGCGCGTCGTGAAGCGTTAGGTGGGTCTTTACCTGCTCGTCGTGTGCAAGCAGATGAAACGTTAGAAATTCCACCTCTTAAAGTCTTTGACGCAATATTGAAAGGCTCAGGTGATCGCGAAGTCTCTTCAACAATGACTTTTGTTCGTGTATTAAATGCGTTATTAAAAGATAAAAAAATAGGGAAACGTATTGTGCCTATTATCCCTGATGAAGCACGTACTTTTGGTATGGAAGGTTTATTCCGCCAAGTTGGCATTTATGCTAATGAAGGACAAAAATACGTTCCACAAGATGCTGACCAAGTTGCTTATTATCGCGAAGATAAAAAAGGTCAGGTTCTACAAGAAGGTATTAATGAATTAGGTGCTATGGCGTCTTGGGTAGCTGCAGGTACGTCTTACTCAACTTGTAATGCGACGACTATCCCATTTTACATTTACTATTCAATGTTCGGTTTCCAGCGCGTAGGCGATTTAGCTTGGGCTGCTGGCGATAGCCAAGCTAAAGGGTTCTTATTAGGTGCTACTGCCGGTCGTACAACCTTGAACGGAGAAGGTTTACAACATCAAGATGGCCATTCACATGTGCAAGCGGGTTTAATTCCGAACTGTGTTACTTACGATCCAACATACGGTTATGAAATATCGGTTATTGTGCGTGAAGGTTTACGTCGCATGTACGAAGAAAATGAAAATATTTTCTTTTACATGACGTTAATGAATGAAAACTACAAACATCCGGCAATGCCTGACAGTAAAGATGTAGAAGAGCAAATTATTAAAGGTATTTACAAGCTTGAAACTGTTCCTGCAAAGAAAGTGGCGAAAAAAGCTAAAGTGAATGTTCAGTTGATGGGCTCAGGCACAATTTTGGAAAAAGTACGTGAAGCGGCGCAAATCTTAAGTGCTGACTACGGCGTTTCAAGTGATGTTTACTCGGTAACTTCATTCAATGAATTAGCCCGAGACGGACAAGATGTCGCGCGTTGGAATATGCTTCACCCAGAGAGTAAACAAAAACAAGCGTACATTTCTAACGTTATTACTAAAGAAAATGGTCCGGCTGTTGCCGCAACTGACTATATTAAAAACTACTCAGAACAAGTACGTGCCTACATAGACACCGAATACCGTTGTTTAGGTACTGATGGCTTTGGTCGTAGTGATAGTCGTGCAAATTTACGTACGCACTTTGAAGTAAATGCAGCTTATGTCGTTGTTGCGGCGTTATTTGAATTAGCTAATCGTGGTGATGTTGAACGTTCAGTGGTTAGCGAAGCGATTAAACGTTTTGATATCGACACTGAAAAACTTAACCCACTTTACGCATAAACAGGAACGGAGAGTTATTATGTCAGATAGTCAAAAAATTCTAGTCCCTGATGTTGGTGGCGATGAAGTTGAAATTATTGAAATTTGTTTTGCTGTTGGTGACGACGTAGAAGCAGATGAAGGGATTATTACCGTTGAAACCGATAAAGCCTCAATGGACATTCCTGCACCATTTTCAGGTAAGTTATCGGCATTATTGGTCAACGTTGGTGACAAAATCAAAGAAGGTGACGTTATTGCTGAAATGACATCATCATCAGCAACTTCTGAAGAAGCGCCAGTTGTGGAAGAAGCTCAAGAAGCAACTCCAGTTGCCGAAGAAGCGAAAGAAACTCCAGCACCAGGAAAAGCGACTGAACCGCCTGTTGACTCTGTTTCTACAGAAAGCGAAATCATTGAAATTACTGTGCCAGATATCGGTGAAGACGGTGAAGTAGAAGTGATTGACGTCTTAGTTAATGTCGGTGATGTGATTGAAATTGAAGATGGCTTGATCACCTTAGAGACAGATAAAGCGACTATGGATGTTCCATCATCACATGCGGGTACGGTTAAAGAAGTATTTGTGAGTGTGGGCGGAAAAGTAAAGCAGGGCTCTATTGTCATTAAGCTTGAAACATCAAGCGGATCGCCTATTGAAGCACCAGCGCCAGCACCTGAAAAAGAGGTTGAAGCGCCAAAAGCTAAACCTGCGCCAGCGGTAGCGGCAGTAAAAGCTGCACCAGTGCCACATCACCCGCAAGCGGGTAAAATGGTTTCTTCGGGAAGTATTTATACTTCGCCATCAATTCGTCGTATTGCGCGTGAATTTGGTGTTGATTTAACGTTAGTTAAAGGAATGGGCAGGAAAGGCCGTATTTTAAAAGAAGACGTACAGTCTTACGTGAAATATGAACTTTCTCGTCCAAAAGCTAATGCGGGTAGCTCAGTTGCTGCTGGCGAAGGTGGTTTACAAGTTGTTAGTGCTAAGGCAATCGATTTCTCTAAGTTTGGTGAAATTGAAACAAAAGCACTTACCCGTATTCAGAAAATATCAGGTCCCTTTTTACATCGCAACTGGGTCACTATTCCACATGTTACTCAATTTGATGAAGCTGATATCACTAATGTTGAAGCGTTCCGTAAAGAACAAAACGTAATTTGTGAAAAGAAAAAGCTTGGTTTTAAAATTACACCTTTAGTTTTTATTTTAAAAGCGGCGGCAGATGCTTTACGTGAATTCCCAACGTTTAACTCAAGCTTGAGTGAAGACGGTGAAAGCTTGATTTTGAAAAAATACATTCACATTGGTGTTGCTGTTGATACGCCAAACGGTTTGGTTGTTCCCGTTGTGCGTGATGTTGATCAAAAAGGGATTCACCAGTTATCTCGTGAGCTTTTAGAAATTAGCATGAAAGCACGTGATGGAAAGTTGAAAGCAACTGATATGCAAGGTGGTTGTTTTACGATTTCTAGCCTTGGTGGTATTGGTGGTACAGCATTTACACCAATTGTTAATGCACCAGAGGTCGCTATTTTAGGTGTTTCTAAATCTGAAATGAAACCTAAGTGGAATGGTAAAGACTTTGAGCCTAAACTTATGTTGCCATTGTCAATGTCTTACGACCATCGTGTTATCGACGGTGCATTAGCAGCGCGCTTTACGGTACACTTAGCAAGTGTAATGTCTGACATTCGCCAATTGATCTTATAATTTATAGGGTAATTGACCATGATGTAAAAAATGAGGATGCCCTAAAGCACCTCATTTTAACTACTTTGGTCAAAGAAGGCGCGATTAAAGATGGTACTTTGGTAGGAGTTTAAGTAAAATTCCGCCCAGTAAAGTATAAATAATATTATATTTGTGGCTTTCCATATTGGCAAAGCGATAAATGACAAAACAACAAGTTAATTGAGGTAAACATGAGTAACGATATTAAAACTCAAGTAGTAGTACTAGGTTCAGGCCCCGGTGGTTATTCTGCAGCATTTCGTGCAGCAGATTTAGGTTTAGACGTAGTATTAGTTGAAAGCCGCAAAACATTAGGTGGCGTTTGTTTGAACGTCGGTTGTATACCATCAAAAGCATTACTTCATGTTGCTAAAGTTATTGATGATGCAGCTGCTATGGCTTCTCACGGAGTTACCTTTGGTAAGCCAGAAATTAATTTAGATAAAATTCGTGACTGGAAAGATAGTGTAGTTTCTCAACTTACTGGCGGCTTAGGTGGAATGTCTAAAGCGCGTAAAGTGACTACAGTTTATGGTTACGGCAAGTTTACTTCAGATAAAACGATTGAAGTTGAAGGCAATGACGGCGAGAAAACGACGGTTACTTTTGATAATGCTATTATCGCTGCAGGTTCTTCTGTTATCGATTTACCTTTTATTCCAAATGATGATCCACGCGTTATTGATTCAACAGGCGCCTTAGAACTTCATGATATTCCTGATGAAATGTTAGTATTGGGTGGTGGTATCATCGGTCTAGAAATGGGTACGGTATACAGAGCTTTAGGCGCTAATGTTTCAGTGGTTGAATTTGCTGATCAATTAGTACCAGCTGCAGATAAAGACATTGTTAAAATTTATACTAATTTCAACAAGAAAAACTTCAACATTATGTTATCTACTAAAGTGGTTGCAGTTGAAGCTAAAGTTGACGGTTTGTATGTGACTTTTGAAGGTAAAAAAGCACCAGCAGAACCTGTACGTTACGACAAAATTTTAGTGGCTGTTGGCCGTAAGCCAAATGGTCATTTAGTTGCTGCTGACAAAGCAGGTGTTAACGTTGATGAACGTGGTTTTATCAATGTAACGAATGAACTACGTACTAACGTTCCACATATTTTTGCGATTGGTGATGTTGTTGGTCAACCTATGCTTGCACATAAAGCGGTTCATGAAGCGCATTGTGCAGCAGAAGTTATCTCAGGTAAGAAACATACCTTTGAACCACGTTGTATCCCTTCTGTTGCTTACACTGATCCTGAAATGGCTTGGACTGGCGTAACAGAGACTGAAGCTAAAGAGCAAGGTTTAAACATTGAAGTGGCTAACTTCCCTTGGGCGGCTTCTGGTCGTGCTATCGCCTCTGGCCGTACTGAAGGTAAAACTAAGTTAATCTTTGAAAAAGAAACCGGTCGTATTCTTGGTGGTGCTATTGTTGGTATCAATGCTGGCGAAATGCTGGGTGAAATTTGTTTAGCCGTTGAAATGGGCGCAGATGCTGAAGATATTGGTTTAACGATTCATGCTCACCCAACCTTGAACGAATCCATTGGCTTAGCGGCTGAGATTTTTGAAGGTTCAATTACTGATTTGCCTAATGCAAAAGCAGTAAAGAAAAAGAAGTAATTTAAAAACTCAAGTCGTTTTTTTGATGAAATAGTAAATATTCAAAGCCAGCACACGATTGCTGGTTTTTTTTGCTCAGAAAATATATATCAATTAATGGGTATAAATATGCTTTAACGGGGTTTTTTTACTCAGGAAAAATAGATACTTAAATTAAGTAATTAAAACCATCATGTTTATATGTTACTTCTAGTCCGCCAGCGTGATTGATTATAAAAGATGAAGTAGCATTGCAGCAAAAAGTCTAGCGACAATAGTGATTGCTAAAAAAGTTAATCATCATATTTACACTATTGTTAGCATCTCAGGATAAAACACGAAAAAATCATCAATATTAAAGAAAACACATGCATTAGAAACGATAAATTTAGGCAGTTCGATAACTCTCAGTTATGGTTATAAACAAAGGGCTTGAAGATTATTTCTTAAGCCCTTTCATCTGCCAAAGATACCAGGTGTGAATGTTAAAGTACTGAGTTACTGGATATATACCTTTAATAACTCAGTAATACAGCTTAGTTATTGAACTCACAGAACGAATAGTAACAGTGTGCATTAATATCTAAAATTGATACTTGTTTGATATACTTTACAGATAGATATCGTTTGTAAATTCTGTTACTTATACATCATATAGGAAGCTAGCTATTAAAATACATCCCAGTGCTCAACAATTTTATTAATGTTGTTGTCAACTCTCCATAAATCAACTACTTGTGCGTCAGATCTAAATGTCCAGACCAAATCATCTTCAGCTAGGGTAACAAAAATGGCTATATTTGATGGTGCTGAACCACTAGATACATAACCTCTCAATCCACTACGACCATCAGGAACAAATGGATTGTGTTGTAAGTAATTCTCATCAACCAGCTCATCGATTAACGTTACATTTTGAGTATTAAAAGCATTGACATAAAAATCAGCAACCATAGTCTTGTTTGCTTCTTCAATGGCGGTATCATTATTTGAGAACGTTGTTTCATAGTCATATAAATCACTAAACACTGAATTTCCACTTTTAGTATTTGCTGTATATGTCATGGAGAAATCCTTATGCTCAGTGATTTGACCTTCTGTTAACTTATATAAGTCAATTTTAGCATTTCCAGTAAATTCGTCTTCGGGCATATTGGAATAGTGCCAATGCACAGCTACGTAATCGCCATCAGCGACGATATGCTTAACAGTAGCAACGTGTTCAGGATTAGATGTTATTAATGTAGAATAAAAATCGATACTCTCCTGACGAACCACTTCATGGAATATAAAGTCCACTGATCCTATATTATTACCATTGATAACATCATTATAAATTTGTTTTACAATAAGTTTATTAACAAATTCACAGCCAACATTGTCACATGCTGTTGTTCCAGCAGCACCCGTTGCACCTGCTTGTCCAGTTTCTCCTCTTTGTCCTATTTCTCCTGTTGCCCCTGCTTGTCCAGTCGCTCCGTCTGCTCCAGTATCCCCTCCACATGCAGAAAGGCTTAATACAGTAATTAAAGTAACCCAAAAGCTCAATTTTCTCATTTCTTTTCCCTTATTATCAATTATTTAACAACGATTTTTATTATGGTTTTATTTTAAAAATAGAATAAATTGGAACTAGATTTAAAACGTTCGAATATTGTGATAAATTACGAAATAGTGGAATATAAAAATTATAAAGAAATAATTATTTTATTATTTACATTAAAAACAAAAGGATAAGGCTTTGTTAATTAGTTTTGAGCATAAAGGATTTACATTCTCAAATTATGTTGTTAATCCACAAGCCAATTTATTGATAAAAAATGGTAGAGAAAAACGTATAGAAGCAAAAGTAATGTCTTTGTTAGTTTTGTTAACAAGTAGTAAGGAGGAGGTAGTAACCAGAAAACAAATATTTACAGCCATTTGGCCGAACGTAGTAGTTGGTGAGGAAGGTATCTCACAACTTATTTATTCATTACGTAATGCATTAGGTGACGATGCTAAAAATCCTCAATATATTGAAACTATTCCTAAAAAAGGCTATAGATTTATCGCTGAAGTGAAAATTATTGAAGCCAAAAAAAACGCTAGTCTTGTACCCGAAGTAATAACACCAAACTCTCAAAAAAATAATGTACTTAATTTAAATAAAAAGTGGTTACTTGCCAGTTGCTTGCTGGGAATTGTGGCACTGACAATCACTTGGTTTACTGAGTATGTATTATTAAAAAATAATCAACAAAAGCTCATTATTGAAAGTATTTTACCAATAACACACAATACCGGTGTCGAAGGCGACTTTTCTTTCTACAAAGATCACAACAAAATGGTATATGTTCATTCTACCGAAGAACGTGTCGACCTCTACTTAAAAACATTAAAAACAAATCAATTGAAGCAATTCACTAATGATCATTGGGTAGAATACTCACCGTTATGGTTAGATGAAAACACGCTTATATATATACGTAAAAAAGCAGAAAAATATCAAATAATTCGTCATAAATTACAACAGAAATCTGAAATTATTTATGAGTCAACATACTATATCGATAGTATAGCAATGAATTCAGTTACACCAAATGAGCTGACTTTTCTTGAAAATGATCATTACCGGCATAATAGATTAAATGAACTAAAGTCACTAAATCTGATTAATGGTAAGGTAACCTATCTGCATGATTCTCAGCTAAATTTACCCACGGAAATTGACAATCCACTATATGCTTTAGACGGTAAAACGATCTACTTTTTTGATTATAGTGATAAAGTAACACAAATAGTTGCGTTGAACTTAAAGAAGAATCGTTATAAAACTATCACTAAAAGATTTACATCAGTTGCCCACATGTCACTAATTGAAGACAAATATTTACTGATCTCAGGTGAGCTATATACTACAAAAGGGATTTGGCGTGTAGACTTAAATGATGGCTCAATTACCAGTATATTACCAAGTACCGGAGGGCAAAATATTGTCCGAGCACTTATGAAAGATGATCAGATATATTACGCCACTTATTCTGCACCTTTAAATCAAAAAATAGCCAATATCAACACACAAACAATTGATCAGTTATCAAAACTCAATAGCAATGCTAATGAATACTTCAGTATTTTTTCAAAAGACAATAGCACTATATATTTTGTTTCTAATCGTACGGGTTACCATGAGCTTTGGGCATATGATGTAAATAAGGAACACGCTAAACAAGTCAGTAAAATCGAAGCCTCATTTATCCATAGGCCTATTTTGTCGCAAGCGGAGGATTATTTGGCAGTAATCTATCAAAAAGAGGAATTAACATTGGCGATAATCTCTGTCACCAGTGGTGAGATAATCAGCAAAACCAGCATTCCGAGTATGAAATATCCTTTAGCTTGGAGCAAAAATGATGAAAGCTTGTACATTAGTGAACATAAAGGGCAAGTAAATATTTACGAATATGATCGAGAAACGTTACAACCAAAATTAATACAAAAAAAAGCGGGGCTTTTTGCCCAACAAAGTTTGGATAGTGAATCATTAACATTAGTTGATTACGAATTTGGTGGCGTAATTAAATTGAATTTAATTACTAAAGAAATAACACCGTTTAATAATTCAATAGAAAACTTAATCAACTTAAAACCCGGTCAACTCAAAGTTGTTAAGCAGTCTATTATGACAGCACAAAGCGATGGTCCCATTAGGAAAATACATAAATACCCTCTAACTAATAATGAGATAGGTAACACTAAAAATAGTGGAAGTACCTTATTAATGACCTTGCCTAATTGGTCTCGTATAACAGATTTTAATACGGATGGCATGAAAGCGTTGTTTACCACTAGTCCCATACCACAAGGTGACATTATGAAAATAGTATTAAGCCAGTAATATATTGATTTATAAAAAATGAAATAATTAATTCACCACTTAACAATAATTTAAAATAATTGCTGTTTATTTTCATTAAAATCAATAATGTAATATGTAGAAAGTGGGTTATGTTAGGGAATTAATATTAAAAATCACAACATCGGATAATTTATCAGATATAGTATATATGTCATTATTCTTTAATTATTAAACGTTGAACTAATATTTATGCTGGTTTTTATAATATAAATTATTATTTGAAAAGGACTTATTATGCGTTTATTTACTTTAGCTATTACCTGTTTTACTCTATCTGCTTGTAGCAATATAGCCACTAAGAATGGTGCTTCACAATGGGATTTTGATCACAATATTCAGTTTAAGCAAACAAAACTGGCTGAAAATAAATATCACTTAGAGGTTAACCCAAAGTCGGACACCCATTTTGATAAACTTGCTACTTTTATGATAAGACAATCTTATGAGATTTGCGGTACTTATGGTTTTACTATTGAAGTGTTAAAAGGTATTGAAAAGTTTGACGACAGAAAATCGTTTCCAAATTTAATTATGCCTTCGTTATCCGCTAATATTGAATGCGCTAGTCAGTAGAGGCATTTTGGTCAATGTAAACTCCTCCCAAATACTCCTTTAATTACGACCCAGTTAAGTGAGTATAATCCTTGCATTGCTAGGCTATTTTTAATAATGAGAAGATTAAAATAAAAAAGGATTACTTATTTTAGTTGGTAGTAAGTTTACCTCACTCAACCAAAATAAATAACCCTGGTACTTCTAAGTCTATTTAAAATAGAGTCCCTCATTAAGGACTCTATATAAGTAATTACATTACTGTAATAGGTACTGCTGGTGCAGTGTACTTAGTCGTCATCTCATGCGTAGGAGGAGCAAATCGAGTTAAATCGATACCCTCTACGGCTAACTTGTACTCTTCGATTGAAGGGAAACGACCAAGCATCGTTGAAAGTACAACTAACGGTGTAGAGCCAAGAAGTGATTCACCTTTCTTTTCTGCAGTATCTGCTACGACGCGACCTTGGAACAAACGCGTTGATGTTGCAATAACCGTATCACCGGGTTCAGCTTTTTCTTGGTTACCCATACATAAATTGCAGCCTGGGCGCTCAAGGTACATGATATTTTCGTACTTAGTACGTGCAGCATTTTTAGGTACAGCATCGTCAAATTCGAAACCAGAATATTTTTGTAAAATATCCCAGTCACCTTCAGCTTTAAGTTCATCAACAATGTTGTATGTTGGTGGCGCAACAACTAATGGTACTTTAAATTCTATCTTGTTACCTTGTGCTTCCATATTACGGAACATTTGAGCGATGATTTGCATATCACCTTTGTGAACCATACAAGAACCAACAAAACCTAAATCAACTGATTTATCAGCGTAGTATGACACAGGGCGAATAACATCATGGGTGTAACGTTTAGAAGCATCGTCGTTGTTCACATCTGGATCAGCAATCATTGGCTGGTCGATAATATCTAAATCAATCACCACTTCTGCGTAGTAAGTAGCGTTATCATCTGGTGCTAATGCCGGAGTTTCACCAGATTTAATGCCTTCGATGCGTTGGTCAGCTAAGGCGAGTAAACCGTTAAGTGTTTTCGCCTCGTTTTCCATACCCTTGTTGATCATTATCTGGATACGGCTCTTAGCAAGCTCAAGTGATTCAATTAATGTTTCATCTTCAGAAATACAGATTGAGGCTTTTGCCTTCATTTCTGCAGACCAATCAGTAAAGGTAAATGCTTGGTCAGCTAATAATGTACCGATATGCACTTCAATGATACGACCTTGGAAGACATTCTCGCCATCAAATTGCTTAAGCATTTGTGCTTGAGTAGAGTGAACTACATCACGGAAATCCATGTGGCCTTGCATCTTGCCTTTAAAAGTAACTTTTACAGACTCAGGGATTGGCATAGCCGATTCACCGGTGGCAAGTGCGATTGCTACGGTACCCGAATCAGCACCAAAGGCGACACCTTTAGACATACGAGTATGCGAGTCACCACCAATGATGATTGCACGATCGTCTACGGTAATATCATTTAATACTTTATGAATAACATCAGTCATTGCATGGTAAACGCCTTTCGGGTCACGTGCAGTAATAAGACCGAACTTATTCATGAATGCCATTAATTTAGGAATGTTAGCTTTAGCTTTGCTATCCCAAACTGACGCTGTGTGACAACCTGATTGGTATGCACCGTCTACTAATGGAGAAATAGTCGATGCTGCCATGGCTTCAAGTTCTTGACACGTCATTGGGCCTGTGGTGTCTTGGGAGCCAACAATATTCACTTTAACGCGAACATCTGAGCCAGCATGTAATGGTGTGTTCGATGTTACACCAACAGCGTTGTTATTAAAGATTTTTTCAACAGCGGTTAAACCTTGACCTTCATGAGAAATTTCTTTTGAAGTGGCATATACCGGTGGTGTTGCTACGCCAAGTGTTTTAGCAGCGAACGTTTGTAATTTTTTACCAAATGTTACCGCGTAAGAACCACCTGCTTTCATGAATTCTACTTTCTGTGGTGTGAAGGCTGAAGATATATCCGCAAGCTCTTTGTCACCGTTGTACAATTTCTTCGCTTTGGTATCAATAGTTAATACGGTACCCGTCGCTACAGAATAAGCTTCCTCTAAAACTGTATCACCATTTGCATCAACAACGGCTTTGCCACTTGCATCTACTTTCTTCACCCAGTTTTTAAGGTCAAGGCCAATACCGCCAGTTACATCAACGGTTGTTAAAAAGATTGGAGAAATACCATTAGTACCCGCAACTACCGGTGCAATGTTAATAAACGGTACGTATGGGCTTGCTTTTTTGCCTGCCAACAGTGCAACGTTGTTAACACCCGACATACGAGATGAACCAACACCCATAGTGCCTTTTTCAGCAATTAACATCACTTTCGCATTAGGATGCTTAACTTGTAATGCGAGTATTTCTGCTTGAGCTTCTGGTGTGCTCATGCATTGGCCATGTAATTCACGGTCAGCACGAGAATGAGCTTGATGACCCGGAGATAATAAATCAGTTGAGATATCACCTTCACCAGCAATATAAGTGACTACTTCAACTTTTGCTTCAACTTCAGGTAACTTAGTGAAGAATTCAGCTTGGGCGTAGCTTTCTAAAATATCTTTCGCAAGTGCGTTGCCTGCTTTAAATGCAGCTTCAAGACGGACTGTATCCGCGTCATATAAAAACACTTGAGTTTTTAAAACTTCTGCCGCTGGTTTTGCTACTGCTGCGTCATCAGATAATGCTAAATCAAGAAGTACCTCAATTGAAGGGCCCCCTTTCATATGAGATAACAATTCAAAAGCAAACGTCGGGGTGATTTCTGCGACAACTGACTGAGCTAGAATAATTTCTTTTAAAAATACAGCTTTTACACCTGCAGCACTCGTTGTGCCCGGTAAAGTGTTATAAATGAAAAAGTTAAGGGAATCTTCGCGATGCTCACTTCCAGAATCTTTAATTTGAGCAATGATTTCTGATAATAGATCGGCAGAATCAATGGGTAGAGGCGCTAATCCTAGCTCATTCTTACGATTTTCAATTTCTTTAATGTACGCTAAATATAGACTCATTTAAAACTCTCTCTAGTTCTAATGTGCTAATAACATTGTCATCATTAGCAAGTAAAAATTTTGCTTATAGTTTACCTGATTTTTGAGCTACTACGAATCATTTGATTAAATAAGTATTATTCACCACAGTGATAACTAATGGAAAGTCTAGTTGTAGTGGTTATGTTGGTATTATTGTGTGTTGATAATATTGTAAAAGTGAGGTGAATTTCACCCTTTAGTCGAAAGGTTTACTTTACGATATACTCATAATTGCTCATATTATAGCCTGAGCATAGATTGGGCATGGTCATTTATCGATGTTTTTTAGCTGCTACGGTTGGTTAATCTGTTATTAATGGCCTAACTTTTTAAGGACATTTTTCATATGACTTTTAAAATTCTTCTCATCTTTTGATAAACCACAGTTAAACCGCGATGTTGTTTTACCTTGAAGGCCGATAACCGATAAATCTTCAGTTAACGTACAGGTACCCTTATCATCTTTTGTGATACTAAAGCCATTCCCTACCTGACTAGCTGTTGAGCCAATTATCTTCTTTTGTGTATCCTCCACAAAAGAGTGCGGAACATAACTCGGTGTACCATGCATTAACGTGCCTGTATTAGATTTAACGAAGTTTTGCATGGCTTGGTCGATGATTTGCTGATTAATTTTATCTTTAAGGCGAGATAAGTTTTGGGAAGTTGTGCGGTGTTTTACCTCATCAGGCTGTTGTTTTTTTAGCGGAGCAGTTATCGCTTTTTTTAAAGGACTTGATGGTTTAATTTCTGTCTTTTTTTGTGCTAATTTTTTCTGTTCACTATCAACGGGAATTACTTTTTCTTGCTTATTTTCAATCGGTTCATAATAGATAAAACTATTAATAGGTACTTTTTTTGGTATTTTGGTAAAATTATCGATCGGTTTGTCTTTCGTATGACTTAACAGTAAAACAACAAGGATATGGAAAATAATAGAGAGAAAAATGGCAAATTTATAACCTTGTATTGTAAAACTCCTTGTAAATACCCTTATTATATATATGTTTACGGTATTGATTTTAATAAAAAACTTATTATTAAACATTCAAGTTGACGACTTGTGACTCAGCTAAATAGACCATAGATAAAAAGGTAAGTTCATCTTCTTGATGGTTTTTTATGGCTAAGTGTTTAAGACCTTTGAAACGATACTATAGATAGTGTATTAGGGATAAATAAGCAACTCTGTCAATTGTTACTTATTTGTAAAGTAAAGTGGCACTTTGTAAATTAGTGATTTTTTTTGTGTTAACAATAATAATGTAAACTAATATTTATATATTGAATTTCTAATGATTTCAGGGCATTATTACTAAAATTAAATTCATATAAAGGACTATACCATTGAATTATAGAAATATAATTTTAGCATTTTCTTGTGTTGCAATATCTGCATGTACCTCTTCAACGAGAAGTACAATAAATAAACCTCTAAATCCACCTTCACAAATAAGTAAAGTCATTGCTCAAGCTCCTGAAAAGTCGCTTAAACGAGTTGTTGCAATAAGTCGTTTTAGTGATGAAACAAAACGTGGAAATAGTTTTTTTGTTGATAAAAATAACAATAGAATAGGAAAACAAGCATCGGATATTCTATCCGCTCGTTTAACTGAAAGTGGCAAGTTTTTAATGCTTGAACGCTCTGATTTAGCTGCCTTAGATAATGAGAATAATCTCAATGGTGATGAATCAAATACTGTCGCCGCAGATTATATGATCATCGGTTCAGTATCTGAATACGGACGTTCAACTACCAGTGAAGTTGGTGTCTTTTCTCGAAATAAAATTCAAAAAGCTAATGTCACAGTCAATATTCGATTAGTGAATACAAAAACTTCCCAAGTTCTTTATTCTGAAGAGGCTACGGGTGAAGCTTTGTCTGAAGCAAACCATGTCTTAGGCGTAGGAGAACGCGCTGGATACAATACTTCTCTAGATGATAAAGCACTTTCGGCGGCTATATCTAAGTTAGTATCTAATGTAATGGAAAATTTATTAGACTCACCTTGGCAGGCATATTTCCTTAGTAATGTGGATAATCAATTATTTATGTCTGGCGGTGAAGAACAAGGAATAAAGCTTAGTGATATGTTTCAGGTTTTACAAAAAGGTAAAAAGGTAAAGAACCCTCAAACGGGACACTTCATTGAGCTTCCAGGTAAAAAAGTGGCGAAAATTAAAGTATTAAATTTCATTGGTAAAGGTCTTAATTCACTTAGTATTACAGAGATAGTTTCTGGAAGTATTGATGAGAGTAAGCTTACAGACTATGTGATTAGAGAATTATAAGGATATCGTCGTGTCAAAAATAATATTTACATTTGTTTTTTCAATGTTAATTGTAGGTTGTAGCAGTCATTTTGAGTCAACGAATCAAGTGAATGATTCAGCATTTCTTCAACTTGAAGGGAATTTCTTAAATACTCAATTAATACTAGATAAAGGGACTCCAATTGATATTTCCAAAATATCAATTGAAACATTCACATTAAATGGAAAGGAAGTTACTCGTTTTCCTATATCAACAGGTAAACATACTATAACAATCAGTCGTGCAGGTACTGTAATTGTTAATCGTGTTATTTATGTATCAAATTCCAATACCTTTGAGGTAGTCGTTCCATGAATAGTAAACATCTATTGATAAGCGTTTTAATTCTTTTTATCACGGGTTGTGCTAACACAACGATTTACCATTGGGGTGATTATTCAGATACCTTGTATTCCTATACAAAAGAGCCAACTAATGAGTCAAAATTAGAACATAAAGCTGAATTGATTAGTATTATCAACCTAGCTAAAAGTAAAAAGAAAATGATCCCCCCTGGCATTAACTTTGAACTTGCTATGTTACTTGTTAAAGAAGGTGATAATGATGGAGCATCCAAATACTTTAACCAAGAAAAGTTACTATTTCCAGAGTCGGAAAAGTATGTTGCTTTAGCATTAAAAGAAATGGAGGTTAACTAATGTATAAAAATATTGCTGCAATATTGTTTTTACTTGTGTTGTCGGGTTGTCAAACTGTTCAAGTTACCAAAGGTGAAGCTTTTCCTAAGATGTATGGTGAAAAACCAGCTTCAATACTTGTAGTACCTGCTATTAATCTAACAACGGCTGCTGATGCCGCAGCCCTGTACTCTACAACAATTGCAATGCCTCTTGCTGAATCAGGCTATTATGTTTTTTCTATTCCATTTATAGAGCAGTTTTTACATCGAGAGGGTATTACAGACGGTGAACAAGTTAGTCGGATACCTTTGATCAAATTCAAAGAAATGTTCGATGCAGATGCCGTTTTATTTGTTACTTTAAATAGTTGGGACACTAATTATTATGTCACCGGTGGTAATGTCACTGTTGGTGCTAAATTTGAATTGAAATCAACAAGTTCAAGTGAAAAATTATGGCAATATGATGATGTTGTTGTTCATAATACTTCAGGAAACTCGGGTAATATAATTGCAGATATGATTGCTACAGCACTCACTACTGCTCTAGTTGATTATGTGCCAATTGCCCATGTCGTTAATCAACGCATAGTCAATAGTATGCCAGTTGGAAAATACCACAAACGACATAATGTTGATGCTAAAGACCCAGGCGTGATTGCAACTAAAGCAGGTGTTGCAAAGTAAATAGATAAAAGGCGAAGAAGTAAAGTCGCAAGATAGAGTTATTTATCTTTGAATAATAAAAAAGCATCAATTAAATTAATTGGTGCTTTTTTATATTTAAGAGCCGAATAAAGCTCTAATAGTCTAGCGTCTAAAGTGCCTATAAAAATTTGATATAATCTTTGCGTTCAATTTCCTACCAGCTTGCTTTTGCGTCGCTTTCGTACAAGCGCCAAACAAAGCCCAAACCAAAACTATAAGTGACATCTTTTTCATAAAGAGGACTTTCTTGGTTCGCTGCACCTTGGTGAAGTTGTGCTGAGCCTGCTAAAAAACCTCGGATATTCTTGCGAATAGGAAATGAAAGACCGAGTGAAAATTCGGCGCCTAAATAGCCACCTTTAGCGTCATACGGTCTGCGATTATTATTGGCGAATTCTGGATCTACCTGATAAAAATAATCTTGTAACGCTTCGGTAGCGAAAGTAAAACTGAGTCCTACTTTTAATCCTGTCTCTTTAAAAATAACCCCGCGTTGTTGATATGAAAGTGTCGGTTCGATAACAAAACCACGGTCGTCTATACGATTAAAATCAGTAGAAAATACCGCCCTGGCTTGCAAGCGAACTTTTAACCTTGCATCACCACTTTGCTCGAAGGTAAAGTCTTTAACTCTGTAAATTAATTGTGGCCCGATTTCAAAAAGAAAATCTAATTCAGGCATGCCAGCCCGTGAAGTATTGTCTTCACTGTCAGCAGAAAATGCACCACCAAAAGATAAGTCGAGTTCAAAGTCGGTTGTTTCAACGACAACCGCTCGCATGCCATTTTCTCCGCCAACACGAAAGACATCACCTCTATAAATAACATAGGGTGCTGCTAATGCAATGAAATTTCGCTCGCTAGATGCCGGATAATTAGCAACGTCGATAGCGCCACCACCCACACCAAATTCCCATAGTGGCTGGCTTTCATTTATATTTTCAAAACCTGTTAAGCCCCGAACAGGCGACTCGCCTTTGTCGTTAGCAGCAACCACTGACACAAAAAATATTGAGGTAAAAATGGCTAAAGACAAAGATTTAATCAAGTACATTCAACAACCTTGGTAAAGATGGAAGAATTTTATTCTTTCATCATAATGCATTAACTGGTGGATATTAACATGACTTTATTTACTTGAAAGGTCGATATACATTTTTATTTTTTAATCGCTGTGTTCGCCTTGTGTTACTTATTCTTTTCATCTGTTTAACGTATCAGTGTCTTCTAGGTTAGAGTAACAGAGAGTCATAAACCTTACTTACGGTGCTAAATATTCAATATATATTGCCAAGATACTTTCTCTAATCACTAATAATCATAACTCGTTACAATTGAATGTTTAATAACCTTCAAAAGCTATTTGTATCTTACTTGTCTATCCGGATAAAATAACCTTAATTATAATTATAAAATCAACGGACAGATATGCGCCTTAATACACTAACTACTTCATTATTATTGTCATTATTTTTTGTGACGGCTTTAAGCGCTTGTAATGAAGAAAGCGTCGAAGAGAAAGAAAAAAAAGTTTATAAGGTGCCAGTCGAAACAACATTCGTTGAGAATAGAACCATTACTAATACTTATCGAACTACAGCGGTACTTGAAGCAAAAGCTGAAAGTAAAGTGACCAATAAAGTCACAGGAATGATTAATAAAATATTAGTTGAAGAGGGAATGTCCGTTACTAAAGGACAAGTGTTAGCTGAAATTGATTCAGAAAATTATTTGTTAGAGCTTGAACGTACCTCTATCGATGTTGATTCAGCTTCTGCTGAATTTAATCGTAGTAAACCCATCGACGGCAAACAGTTAATATCAGCTAAAGACTTAGAAAAACTCGAGTTTTTAGTGAAAACGAGAAAAAACCAACAAAAAGTTGCGGCAATACAAGTACGTGACTCGAAAGTTAGAGCGCCAATAACCGGTGTTATCGCATCAAGAATGGTGAAAGAAGGAAACATGACCGCTAATGCTGGCAGTGAAATGTTTACTATTGTGGCACTCGATACCTTACAAGGTGTTGTTTATTTACCTGAATCAGAAATGAATAATGTTCATGTGGGACAGCAGGCTTATTTAAACTTTCCCGCGAATGCAAAAGCAGTGCCTGCAACCGTTGGTCTGATTTCTCCTATTATTGATACGGAGTCAGGTACTTTTAAAGTAACCTTAAAAGTTAACAATGATGATCACGTTTTAAAGCCGGGTATGTTTGCAAAAGTGTCATTAACACTTGATGTGCATGACAATGCGCAAATAGTGCCACAAAGAGCCTTACTGGTTACTGACACAGAAACGAGTTTATTCGTGATTCAAGACAATAAAGCTAAGAAAATCATGGTTGCTACTGGTTTTGAACAAGATGGTTTTGTTGAAATACTAACGCCATTAAACACTGACGAGCCTATCGTTATTGTTGGTCAACAAGGATTGAAAGTTGATAGTGCTGTAAAAATAATAGGTCAAGCAGAGACGATGGAGCAGAACGCTGAACTAAGTACTGATAATAAGACCGTTAAGGTAAATGCTGATAATCAAGCAGCGCAAGACAAATAAGATTTGAACTTGTTTTTACCTAATCGTTAAATTTAAAGGAATTATTATTTATGAGTATTGTTAGTACGGTGGTTAAACGCCCGGTCACGGTAGCGATGTTTACACTCGCTGTAATGTTATTTGGACTGGTGGGTTTTTCACGCCTTTCTGTTTCATTGTTGCCCGACCTATCTTATCCGACGTTAACCGTAAGAACGGATAATGCTGGTGCCGCTCCTGCTGAAATAGAGCAACTGATCAGCAAACCTATAGAAGAATCTGTCGGTGTTGTTAAAGGCATACGTAAAGTACATTCCATCTCAAAAGCTGGACAGTCTGATGTGGTTATTGAGTTTGAATGGGGCGTAGCAATGAATTTTGCCACGCAAAATGTCCGTGAAAAACTTGATATTATTGCCCTGCCTAAAGATGTTAATAAACCCATTATTCTGCGTTTTAATCCCGCTCTTGACCCTATTATCCGTTTAGGACTGTCAACTGAAAATACCCATCCTCGCGCATTAAAAAAGATACGTACCTTTGCAGAACAAGAAATAAAACGGCAGCTTGAAACTATTTCAGGCGTTGCCGCTGTTCAACTAGGCGGCGGTTTACAGCAAGAAATACAAGTTGTTTTTGATCAAGAAAAAGCAGCACGCCGAGGTATAACGGCACAAAGTATTGTTTCACGTATTCAAAGTGAAAATATTAACATGTCGGCGGGTCGTGTTTACGACGGTCAGCAAGAGTATTTAGTACGTACCGTTAATCAATTTGTTTCACTAGAACAACTCGGCAATATGATTGTTAAACAAGCTGATGGCAAAACCATTTACCTTAAAGATATTGCTCAAGTGATTGATGGTGAAAAAGAACGTACCGATATTACCCGTATCAATAACAATGAAGCGATTGAACTGGCAATCTATAAAGAGGGCGATGCTAATACGGTCACCGTGGCAAAAGCGGTGAATGCCAAATTAGCCAAGCTTGAAGAGACCTTACCTGAAGAACTCACTTTTACCGTTATTTATGACCAATCTGAATTTATTGTCAATGCGGTAGACGAAGTTAAAAGTGCGGCGCTTATTGGTGGATTACTTGCCATGCTGATTTTATATTTATTCTTGGGTAATTTTTTCAACACGATTATTATCTCGTTAGCGATCCCTATTTCAATTATTGCTACCTTTAATTTAATGTTTGCTAATGATATTAGTCTTAATATTATGTCATTAGGAGGTATTGCCTTAGCGGTTGGCTTATTGGTTGATAATGCGATTGTTGTGCTTGAAAACATTGCTCGATACCGCGAAAAAGGCGCGAGTATTATTGATGCGGCAATTAAGGGTACCGATGAGGTGTCGGGTGCCGTTATTGCCTCGACATTAACCACGTTAGCGGTGTTTTTTCCTTTAGCTTTTGTAACCGGTTTTGCCGGGCAGTTATTCAGTGACCAAGCGATGACCGTTACTTTTGCTTTGCTTGCTTCTTTGGTTGTTGCCTTAACGTTAATTCCAATGCTGGCATCACGCCAATTTAGTCAACATAAACAGACACCAGAAAATGAGAATAACGATAACTCATTAGTCAAAGAAATAGCTAAAACGCCACTGACTAAAAGAAAGAAAACCGTTAAAGTTATGCTTCATATTTTGGGATTTCCCTTCCTATTGATTTTTAATTACTTACCTTTGTTTTTCACCAAGGTATTGTTACTTATTACTAATTTAATCACTAAAGTGCTTAGTTTTATTTTTAAACCCGCGCATAGCGTTTTTAGTTTTTATTTTGAAAAACTCGCCTCCGCTTACAGTCGTTTATTGAAATTGGCTTTAAAAAACAGAGCGGTTTTAGTCGGTCTTAGTTTGTTCTTTGCGATTGCAGTAATGAGCTTATTACCCAAAATTGCTGTTGAATTAGTGCCTGAAGTGGCAAAGTCAGAATTTACCATTGAGTTAACTCTGCCACAAGGCACGCCCATTAATATCACCGATATGCGGTTAAAAGACCTTGCGGCCACTATTGCTAAAGATGAACGGGTAAAACACAGCTACTCATTAGCGGGGAGTGGAAGCTTAATGATGAGTTCAGCCAGTAAAGGTGGCGAAAACTGGGGACAACTTTTAGTGGCACTTTACAGCAGTGACGATCTTGAATCAGTCAAAGCTGTGGTCCGCGCTAAAGTTGCCCAAATGGCAGATGTAAATGCTGAAATAGCACAAACAGAAATGTTTACGACGGAGCGTCCACTGCAAATAATTTTGTCAGGTTATGACCTTGTTGCTCTTAAAAAATACAGCGACCAGCTTATACAAAATATGTCGATGGATAACCAGTTTATTGACTTAAACAATAGTTTGCGTGCAGGTCAACCTGAATTAAAAATTAGCTTTGACAACGAACGCTTAGCAAGTTTAGAGCTAAAAGCGTCGGATATAGCCGATCAGTTAGTGACTAAAATTGCAGGCTCCGTCGCGAGTAAATATAACTTACAAGACAGACAGGTCGATATTCTAGTGCGCGCTGATGAAAACTCAAGAAATTCAGCACAAGCTATTCGTCAATTAACGGTTAATTCGCAGCAAGCAAAATCTTTACCATTGGCTGCGGTAGCCGATATTACAGAAAGTATTGGTCCGAATGAGATTAACCGAATTGATCAAAGCCGTGTTGCTATTATTTCAGCTTCACTCGCTTATGGTGATTTGTCTGAAGCAGCAGCTAAAGTAGAAGAATTGGTTAAAGAGCTCTATTTACCCTTTAATATTAAATCAAGAGTGGCAGGGCAAAATGAAGAAATGGAAAGCTCTTTTTCTTCATTAATGATGGCGTTAGCGTTAGCGGTGTTTTTAGTCTATTTAGTGATGGCTTCACAGTTCGAATCGTTATTAAATCCGTTTATTATTTTATTCTCTATTCCATTAGCCGTGCTAGGTTCGGTACTAGGCTTATATGTTACTGGGACTAATATCAGCGTTATCGTACTCATTGGTATTATCATGCTAACGGGTATTGTGGTGAATAATGCGATTGTCTTAGTGGACCGAATTAATCAACTACGCCATAAAGGTGTGGATAAGATCGCCGCGATTATGGACGCGAGTCGTTCACGTTTTCGCCCAATTATTATGACATCGTTAACCACTATTTTAGGTTTAGCACCATTGGCATTTAGCAGCGGAGAAGGTTCTGAATTAAGAGCGCCTCTTGCCATTACGGTAATGAGCGGTTTACTGGTTGCAACAATGCTAACGTTACTTTTAATTCCTGTTTTGTATAGCTTGTTTGACCGAAAAACCTATATTGTCGAAAGCGATGATCTTGATAAAGATGGCTTTGAAAGCCAGCAAGCTAATAGTACATCGTCTAATAATATAGCCGAGGCGTAAGATGACAAATTTAACGTCTAAAAAGAAAACAGGTAAGCAAAGTATTTTCGACCTACCCGCAACTGTTTGGTTAACTGCTTTAGCAATAAGGCGACCCGTTACTACGGCAATGTTGATGTTGTCGCTTTTTGTTACTGGGCTTATTGCGAGTAAATTATTGCCACAAGAAAGCTGGCCTTCACTGAATATTCCTATGGCCTTCATTAATGTTCCGTATAACGGCGCAACACCTGAAGAAGTGGAACGTTTAATTACCCGGCCTATAGAAGAAGCCGTTTCTACCTTGGGGGGGATCACAGAAATACGTTCTACCAGTCGAGCGGACAGTGTTTCAATTCGGGTCATGATGGATCTTGGCACTGACCTCGATAGTAAAATATTAGAGGTACGTGAAAAAGTTGATATGGTGCGCCATCTTTTACCTGATGATGTTCAGAGAGTTATGGTGCAAAAGTTTTCCACCGAAGACTTACCAGTAATAAGCTTAGTATTATCAGGAGATAAAAATCTTTCTAGCGCTTATGACTTCATTGATAAGAAACTGAAAAATCCACTTGAGCGTCTTCAAGGGGTCGGTAAGGTTGAAATGCGTGGCGTTGTGCAGCCCCATATAGAAATCCACCTCGACAGCATTAAACTGGCAATGAACCGCGTTGATCAAGCCAAGTTATTGCAAGACTTACGCGATAGTAATTTTTTAGTTAAATCAGGTTCAATTCTTAATGGTGGTCGAAAGTTCAGAGTGTCACCAGATGGTGAATATCACAGTTTAGCTGACATCAAAAACTTTCCAGTAAAAGCTGGTGTCAGGTTAAGTGAAGTGGCTACGGTGAGCTTAGTCTCTCCGCCAAAAAATAGTGAAATAAGAACAGATAGAAAAAAATCAGTTGGTTTAGAAGTGTTTAAAGAGTCTGATTCAAATGTTGTTGATGTCACTAATGGTATTGTCGCTTTAATTGAAGAACTTCGCCAAGATGATGACTTTAAAGCGATTACCATTGGTATCAAAGATAATAGTGGTGAAGAAATTCAAGAGTCATTAGGTGATTTATTAAAGGCGGGCGCGTTAGGTATTGTCTTGTCTTTTATTGTTTTATTTATATTTTTACGTAATAGCCATATTACCTTTGTTGTTGTTGCTTCCGTACCTATTTCGTTAAGTTTTGCTTTAGCAGGCATGTATTTTATGGGCTACACCCTAAATATGCTGTCGCTGGCAGGGCTTTTTATTGCGGTTGGTTTATTAATCGATAATTCGGTCGTTATTTGTGAAAGCATTCTTCAACAACAAGACAAAGCATTAACGTCGATAGAAAAAATTCTAAAAGGTGTTGATAACGTGAGTATTGCCATTATCAGTGGCACACTCACCACGACTATTGTTTTTATGCCTTTGCTGATGGGTGAAAAAAACTTTATTACCATCTTAGTTGAGCAAATAGCGGTGGCGATTTGTTTACCTTTATTGGCGTCGTTAATTATTTCAAAAACCGCTATCCCATTAATGCTAAGCCGTGTCGACAAAAAAGCTTTATCGTCAGTGGTGACCCAAGGGAAGTTAGACCGTTGGTATCGCCCCAATTTAAAAAGAGTACTTACTCACCCTAAAATAACCGGCGTTTGCATTTTATTACTCTGTATTAGCGGTGTACTGACCAAGCAAATGGTCAATGTTAATGGCGAGCAGGGTACAACGGTCAAAGAAATTAATATTGTTTATCATATTCAAGGGCAACAACAATTAGCTGATGTCAGTAAATTAGTTGATGAGATGGAAAAGTACCTATACGAGAATCAACAAGCCTTCGAATTTAAACAAGTGAACAGCCGAATTTGGTCGGATTTTGCCATGTCTCGGATAAAACTTAATGATGGCTATTCAAAAACACTTTACGATTTGAAAGCAGAAATAAAAAAAGGCTTTCCTGATACAGCTATCGCTCAACCGTCATTTGACTGGTCAGATCAAAAACAAGATTTAGTCAAACTTACGTTAAACGGTAGTTCGACTAAACGTTTAATCGAAATGAGTGAATCGGTGATTAGTCAGTTAAGCAATGTTGAAGGTTTTGCTGAAGTGGGTATAGACAACGAAGATAAAAATAGAGAGTTAGTGCTACGTATCGATCGCGAGAAGGTGTCGCGTTTAGGTTTAAACACACAAGATATTGCTAGCCGTATTTCTAGTGCACTTCGTGGTACTAACCTGCGTTCATTTCGTGATGCCAAATTAGGTGAAATTGATATTCGCTTAGTCTATCACGCCGAACAAGCCGTCCCGCTTGAGCGTATCAAAGAGCTACCTATTTACGAGAGTAAAGGGAGGGTCATTACCCTGCAGCAATTAGTTGTTTTTGATACGCAACCGATAATGCAACAAATTACACGTTCAGACCGAAGAACTACTTTGGGTATTTCTATCAATTTAGCTGATTTAAGCCGTGTTGAAGCCTCGACGAAAGTTAAAGAAGTAATGGACAATATTGTTTTTCCTTCAGGGTATGATTGGAACTTAGGCCGCCAATTTGCGAAAGATGAAAAAGCTGCAAAAGACATGATGATGAATATGTTTCTTGCGTTAGCCCTTATTTTTATTGTGATGGCAGCGCTTTTTGAATCGCTACTCATGCCAATTGCTATCTTGTCTTCTATTGGTTTAGCGTTTATTGGTGTGTACTGGACTTTTGCTATTTTAGGGATGGGTTTAGGCGAAACAGGCATGATAGGTATGTTAATTTTAATGGGGATCGTGGTGAATAACGGTATTGTGCTCATAGATCAAATTAACAAGTTGAAGATAGAAACAGAAAATATAATGACGCCTATTATCGAAGCTTGTGTCAGCCGTATAAGACCCATTTTTATGACGGTAGCGACCACCGTTATTGGTATGGTGCCCTTAGCTTTTGCATCGAGTGACAGCCAAGCTTACCCGATGGCAGTAGCGATTATTGGTGGTTTGTTATTTTCAACATTTACCAGTTTGTTTTTGGTGCCGTTTTGTTATCTGATGCTTGTAAAACTAGGTGAGCGCTCAAGCAAGCGATTTGCTATGGCCAAGGCCTTTGCAGATAAAAAAATTCCGCTATAGGTTATCGCTAACAGCGTTTTATAAAGGGGGGCGTGAGCAAGAAATGTTAACTCCCCCTTATGCAATAAATATTCTATAATAGAGGTATCGAACACTTTCCGAGTTATTCTATGGAATACGAATTTATAAATGACCCCACCACACGCTATGCGAAAGCAAAATTCTCTTTTGAGCATGAAGTTTTTGGACCATGGTTAGAGGTAGAAGTTGGCAATGATCCTCAAAAATTAACCGCATTATTAAATGTTATTGATAACGCTGAGCACTCAAGCGCACAAGAGCATGAAATAGTTGGTAGTGAGTATACGGTTAGGATTATTGAAAAAGATGTTTCTATTGCCGCTAACGCGAGCTTAAATGGTGTTGAAGCTTTACCTGAAGCACTCAGTGCAGATGATATAGACTTTGACGATCAAGAGTCAGCAAGTTGTGGTCTAGAAGACTTTCGCGAATTATTATTGTCTTGGGCAAGATTCACCACACATTAACTCACGCGGTTAATCTTAAGTCAGTCATTCGTTATTGATAGATGAATAACGTTTTGATCCTATTTACACTTTTATTATTTATACCTTTCTGATAACAATGACTTTTGGCACTGTTGTCTGACTCCACTTTTTCTTATTCTTTTACAAACTTTGTAGGAGAATAAAATGCCGATAACACGTAAAACCCCTTTCGAACTTTCTAAGCTGACTATTGATAGATCTCCGCAAACTAACACTGCGGGGCTATCAGGTAACTATATCGGTATGTTGATTGTTACGTTACTCAGCACAAGTTTATATTTTGTCGGTCAGACACTGTTTTTTCCAACAAGTGCTGCTGAAATTATTAATCACCTTGAAACTGATAAAAAAGGAGTAAATGAGTCAGTTAACGTCGATATTCAGCAACACTCCCCTACAACCCATGATGATAATACAGCAGAAACCATAAATAACAGCGTACTTGACGCAAGCGGCCATGTGGTTGCGAGGCGCATAGCCACAGTATCTTCTCGTGTAACGGGTAAGCTAAACCGTTTGAATATTGAGGAAGGACAAACGGTAAGTAAATTAGAAATACTCGCCGAGCTTGATAATAAGCAAGCATCGATTTCATACCAACTTGCTTTAGCGGAATTATCGGCAAAGCAAGCGGGTTTTGACGAGTTCACTTTACTTTTTAAACAGCAAACTCAGCGATTTAAGCGTAATCAGACGTTGGCCAGCAAAAAGCTGATCAGTGAACAATTACTTGAAGACAGTGCTTTTAGAAATGCACAATTCGCCATCCAAATACGTAATAAACAAGCCATGGTTGATTCGGCAAAGCAACGAGTTGAATTGGCGCAGTATCAGTTAAATCAGCATAAAATTCGCGCGCCATTTAATGGTGTCGTGATCAGTAAAAATGCCCAAGTGGGTGAGCTTATTTCAGCAGGATCTTCTGGTGGTGGTTTTATTCGTACAGGTGTCGGCACTATTGTTGATATGAGTTCGTTAGAAATTGAAGTTGAAGTAGGTGAGAGCTATATCAATCGCGTTTATCCCGGACAAAAAGTATTCGCTAAATTAGATGCATACCCGCAATGGAGTATTAGTAGTGAAGTCGTTGCTGTTATACCTACCGCAGATCGTCAAAAAGCGAGCATTAAAGTCAGGGTGAAATTGTTAACAGCAGATCCTCGGATTTTACCTGATATGGGGGTAAAGGTCAGCTTTATGAAAAAGGATGAACGCTCGTTAGACGCCCCCTGAGCCGCTCAAATAACCACGTAGATATAGCCGCACTTTAATGAAAGCCTCTCTCCATATTTTAGGAAAAAATGATGAAAAATAGCGATAACATTATCTTAAAAAATATTAATAAAAGTTACCAAAAAGGTAAAAACACGGTAGTCGTTCACCGCGACTTTAACTTAACGATTGAATCAGGTGAGTTTGTCGCATTAATGGGACCCTCAGGTTTAGGAAAAAGCACCTTACTGCATTTAATGGGCGGGCTTGATCAACCAACATCAGGTGAGGTGATTATTGGTACACAGCGTATTGATGATTTAAAACAAGCGTCATTAACCCAATGGCGCGCTGAAAACATTGGTTTTGTTTTTCAGTCACATCATTTATTACCGGTGTTAAGCGCCCAGGGTAATGTTGAACTGCCACTCGCGTTAACCTCGTTAAATAAAAAGCAACGACAAGAGCATGCTAGTTATGCGCTAGAGCTCGTTGGCATGAGTGATCGTGCTAGTCATTTTCCCAAAGAATTATCTGGCGGGCAAGAGCAGCGAGTTGCTATTGCACGCGCTATTGTCAGTGACCCTCATATATTGTTATGTGATGAGCCAACGGGAAATTTAGATCGACAAACAGCCAATGAAATTCTTGCTTTACTTGACCAACTGAATCGCGACTTTGGTAAAACCATTGTAATGGTCACACATGATAAAAAAGCAGCTAACTACGCCAGTAGAGTGATTAATTTAGAGTCTTATATTGGCGAAGCACATAACTGTCATATGGGTGAAAACAGATGAACCTACTGGTATTAGTTTGGCGGAACAGCTTTCGTAAAAAAGTACGTTTTTGGTTAACTTGTACTTCTGTCATGGTGGCTTTTTTCTTATTGACGACCTTATCTGGAGTGGATCAGGCGCTTACGGCTAATGTAAGCAGTAGCAATCAATACCGCTTAATGACCAGTCATAAAATATCAATGACACAATCTCTCCCCATTAACACTCAACAAAAAATTGCGGCATTACCGGGCGTAAAAAAAGTCAGTTTTGCATCTTGGTTTGGCGGATACTTTCAAAATGAAAAAAATCAGCTGCCCGTAACTGCGGTTGACCATCATCATTACTTCAATTTATTTGATGAATATATCATCCCTGGTGAGCAACTAGCGCAATGGAAAAAAACGCGCACAGGCATTGTTATTGGCCAGGGACTTGCTGATAAATATGGTTGGAAAATCGGTGATACCGTGCCATTAAGCTCTTCTATTTGGATGAATAAAAGTGGTTCATTTAATTGGTCGTTTACCGTTTCTGCCATTTACCAAACGGCTCAGCATTCATCTGCTGATAATAAAGTGTTTTTCCAACATGCTTATTTTGATAAAGGGCGTGCTTATGCTAATGATTCTTTGGGGTGGTTATCGACTGAAATAACTGAAAATGCCAACGTAGATGACGTTATTACTGCTATCGACTTATTGTTCTCGCATACCAACAATCCAACCCGTACCACGACTGAACAGGTTTTTATTAAAGAACAAGCGCAACAGTTTGTTGATATGGCTATGGTCATTAATCTTGTGGTTGTTGCCGTATTTTCTACTTTATTGCTGATTGTTTGTAATACCATGATCCAAACCATTCGTGAGCGTAATAATGAAAGCGCGATGATGAAAGCTTTAGGGTTTTCAGCGACACGTTTAATTCAAGGAATTTACCTAGAGGCGCTGTTATTAATTGGCTTAGGCGCTTTAGTGGGCAGTATTCTTGCCTCTTTATCTCTCGCATTGGTTGGCCAGAGTTTTAATGATTTTTTACCGGGTATATCGATTAAGCCAAGTCATTATTTAACCGTATTTGCCTGGGTAAATATTGCTGCGGCTTTTTGCACCGTATTTCCGGCGGTAGCGATTAAACAACTTGTTATCAGCAAAACGTTAGGAGACAAGGCATGAATATTTCATTAAAGGGGCTGCATTCATTGTTTATCAATGTAAAACAAGCAAAAGCGTTAACGGTTATTAATTTTAAAAGTTTTCCGCAGCGTGTTATTGCATCCACAGTTAGTATCTTGAGTATTGCTTGCGTTGCAGGCGTTATTTTAAGTGTTTTGGCAATGACAGAGGGAATGATGAAAACACTGGAACGTACCGGTTTAGACAATACCGTATTAGTGATGCGTGCGGGAGCCTCTTCAGAATTGCAAAGCGTGATGTTTCCAATAGAGGTTAATATTTTAGCAAATAATCAAAAAATCATTAAAGATGAACAAGGGCTGGCGCAAGTATCGGCTGAAATGTTTGTTGATGCTGAAGTGACTTATATTTCTAATGTAGATACCGTCGCTCAAGAAACAGAAACGAAAAGTTTAGCGTTGCGAGGTATCAGTAAATCGACTCAACAATTTCGCCCTAATTTTCGCTTAGTCAAAGGTGAAATGTTTGCTACGGGTGTGCGTCAGCTCATTGTTGGTCAGGCAATAACGCGTAGAATGCCAGGGTTAATTATTGGCAAAGTTATCACCTTAGGTGGAGCAGAGTGGACAGTCAGTGGGATTTTTTCTGACGGAAATAGTGTTTTTGAATCAGAATTGTGGGCTGATATTGGCATGGTACAGAGTGATTATCGTCGAGGAAATACGCTACAGTCTATCCGCTTAGCATTAAAAGATATTAGCGATTTACCACAATTAGAAAAAGAGTGGCAGGACGACCCTAGGTTAAACATTAGAGTGTTAACAGAAAAACAATTTTTTGCTGATCAAGCCAGTAACTTAACACGCTTAATTCGTTGGTTAGGTTTTCCTATTGCTATTGTTATGGCGTTAGGCGCAATAGTGGCTGCACTTAATACCATGTATGCCGCCATAGCAAGTCGCTCTAAGGAAATAGCTACGCATAAAGCGATAGGTTTTAGTCCCTTTGCAATTTCAATGTCTATTCTTTGTGAAGCCTTGCTCATTGCTTTTGTTGGTGGGTTGTTAGGCATACTACCTTTATATTGTGTCTTTGATGGTTGGACAGCCGCCACGCAAAATGCCAGTAATTTGAGTCAAATGATGTTCAATTTTGATATTACGGTTTTGTTGATGATTAAAACAATGTCGTTAGCGTTATTTATTGGTTTATTAGGCGGGCTATTACCCGCAATAAAGGCGATGCGCTTACCTGTTACCGAAGCTTTACGTGACTAATTCCCCCTCAGGCACACATTAGCTGTGTTGTTGATTAATGTGTTTTGTATCGGCGCTGATACTTTCTCTCTTCTGCCAAAAGTCATTTGTTTTTATAACAAACCATGACTTTTGGCACCTTTGTTTTAGCTTGTGAAACGTTATTATTTAAAGCAAGTAAATAGTTAATCACTCAAACACAAGGCAGCCCGTATGTTAAATAAACTCAGTGCTTTATTACAATTTCTCCCGCTTTCACTTTTTTCAATGATTGGTTTTTGGCAAGCTGAAACATCAAATGAAAGCTGGTTATTGGCGTTTCAAGTCGCCGCATTAGTGGGGATTTGTCAGTTAGTGTTAATCAGTAAACTTAAAATAGTGATGAGCCGTTTAATACTCTCAGCGAATATTTATCTAATTTTAGGTGGTTTAGCAGCATTTTTTCAACAATGGTGGTATTTAGCGTTTTATAGCATGTTGCAAGAGTCGGCTATTTTTATTGTGATGATTGTTGTTGGTATGACTACCATGCTCTTTTCAAATAATGGTTTTGTGGGAATCAACAAAACACGGATTAAAGAAACTAAACATCGGATAAACATTAATAAAAAATCAGCTTACTTATTTATCGCCGTACTGATATCGCTCGCTGTATCTTGGCTGTTTAAAGGTGATATCGCACTCTCTGTTATCGCACCTATTGTGGTTCTCGCACTCTTGCAACGTTACCTTGTTCATCTTCATAACCAACAATATTCTTATAGTACCCTTTAACATTTAGGTGCCATAAGTCATGTTTAACTGCTGCAAAAATGATGACTTTTGGCACCTGTTTAACAAAAGCTTTAGTTTTACACTGGTCATGAATTAATAAACAAGTTTACTTATCCTCTTTCAATTTACATAAATAAAGGAATCATTATGATTTTTAAAAAAATAATCTCTTTTTCTGTCAACAGTTTAGCGCTTTCTGCAATAAGTGCATTGTCGATGATTTTATTATTAAACCAGCATGCCGTTGCTGCTGATTTAACGGTCAATATCAGTGATATTGAGCAAGGAAAAGGTCATGTTTTGGTTGGCTTATATGCTTCACAAAAAGAGTACGAAAGTGGTAAAGCCAGCTTTCACTCAAAAGTAAAAGCGATGAATGGTAAAGAAGTCACGGTATTTGAAAATTTACCTGATGGTGAATATGCGATAAAAATTTATCAAGATGAAAACGACAATAACAAAATGGATTTCAATATGATGGGGATCCCAAAAGAAGGCTATGGCTTTAGTAATAATGTCGGTATGTTTGGTGCGCCGAAATATGAAGAAGCTAAGTTTTTGGTGAAAGAAAATACAGCAATTGATATTGATTTATTTTAAAATCAATTGATTAGTTATGATTTTTATAAATATGCACGCTAACACCTTAGTGTGTATATTTTTCATTTGAGTATTCATTTATGTTGATTTCGCCACTTCCTGAACATTTACGCAAAAATTGGTTGTTACATTTTTCAGGCTTTATTACTTGGTCAGTAATTTGCTATTTATCATTGGTTAATCTTAATCTAGGGATAGCGTTTTTTTTAAAACTGTCAGGTTTTATTGTTTTCTATCTTTCATTCGCTTGTATTATTTTTTCTGACAAAAAGGTGCCATCTACTTTAAATAAGATATTACTTGGGGTCGAAATTATTACGGTATTGCTATTAATAACATTCGACAAACATAATGTTGCTCCAATATTGTCAGTATTAATTGCGACACAGCTACCTTCAATGTTTACAAGAAGGCAAGCTATTTTAGTCATGGTCTTGATAACATTTTGCCATTTTATTATCGCTTATGATGGATATTTTGTTTCAAGTTTCTTTCATGTCATCATTTACTTTATGCTTCAAATTTTTGGATTTTCTGCCATAGAAACAATCTTACGTGAAGAGCGGGCGAAAGAAGAATTAGCGGCTATTAATCAAGAGCTATTAGCGACACGTTTTATGTTAAAAGCGTCATCACAAAAGCAAGAAAGATTACGAATATCTAGAGACTTACATGATGCTATTGGTCATCAGTTAACGGCGTTGTCTTTGAATTTAGAGGTCGCTAAACATAAAGTTTCCGAAGAATTTAAACCTTTACTGCAAGAAAACTTACAACTGGCTAAAACACTGCTAAGCAACGTTCGACAAGTGGTAAAAGAAATGCGTGAAGAAGAACAAATAGATCTTGTTTCGTCGCTTCAAAATTTAATTAATCAGTTACCTAATTGTCAGTTGCAGGTAATTTCATCTCCTGATATTAATTCACTGCAGCTAAAGCAACAGTTAATGTTTTGTCTGCAAGAGGGCGTCAGTAACGCACTTCGACATGGCAAAGCTAATCTATTTACTTTAGCCTGTGAAAAAATGAGCAATAGCTTAGTCATTAATTTGTCTGACAATGGCACGGTTATCACCAAGAATAACGAAAACTTTGGCAGTGGTTTAGCTGGCATGAACGAACGACTGATTGATTTTTCTGGCAAGGTAGCGCTTATTGATAATGAAAGTGGTTGCACCTTAAAAATACAGGTAGAGGATTGTTATGATTAATGTAGCTTTGGTTGATGACCAACAGTTGGTACGTCAGGGAATTGCAGGATTACTCTCGTTAAGTGACGATATAAGCATTATTTGGCAAGCTGAAAACGGTGAACATGCTCAAGAAATGTTAGCGAGTGAGATGATACCTGATGTGCTATTACTTGATATCAGAATGCCTAAGGTCAATGGTATTGAATTAGTAAAAATATTAAGAAGCCAAGGAAGTACTTTACCTATTCTTATGCTAACAACTTTTGATGACAGTGAGCTTTTTATGCAAAGTTTACAAGCTGGAGCGAATGGTTTTTTATTAAAAGACGTATCGTTAGAAAAGCTGGTTAATGCGGTTAAAACACTCGCTGATGGTGGTTTTGTTGCTGAACCGGTGGTTATGAAGCAATTGAACCAAGGTCTCAATGACGCACCCATGATTGATAATTTGACTGAAAAAGAGCAACAAATTTTAAAGTTGGTGGCAGGGGGATTTTCTAATAAAGAAATTGCCCGTAGTATATTTCTTGCAGAGGGGACAGTTAAAAATCATGTTTCTACTATTTTATCAAAACTTAATACTCGCGACAGAACTCGGGCGGTATTAATCGCGCTTAATCAGGGTCTTATATAGTATTATTGAAGGTGTTGGTAGACTGGTATTTACAAATATTAATGATCATTGAGTAAATCATAACCAACCTTTCTGTTTAGCAATTCGAGCAGCTTCAATTCTATTTTTAGCGCCTAATTTTGAAGTCACTTCAGAGAGATAATTTCGCACCGTCCCAGCAGATAAGCAGATCAATTCAGCGATCTCTTTTGTTGAGTGACCTTCTAATGAAAAACGTAATATTTTACGTTCATTGTCGCCCAATGGATCCTCTGCAGCCCAAGCTTCAGTTACTAACTCAGGCGCAACAATGACTTTACCCGCATGAATTTTTCTCACTGCATCAGCTAGCGAATCAGAAGGCGCATCTTTGAGTAAGTAGCCTTTTACACCAGCAGCCATAGCACGGCGAAGATATCCACCTCGAGCGAATGTCGTTAAAATCATGACCTTGGCGGGGTGGTTTTTTTTCTGTAATTCTTGTGCTAATTCTATACCTGTCATGCATGGCATTTCGATATCGGTCAAAATTATGTCAATGGGTTGCTGCTGAGATTTCGCAAGCGCATCCTTGCCGTTTTTAGCTTTTTCGACGACTTCAAAATCGTCTTCCATATCTAGTAAAGCAGATAAGGCACCAAGCACCATCGATTGATCTTCTGCAATGAGTATTTTAATCATTTATTTTATCCATTAGCTACAGTGTGCAGGGTTGATATGACTTTGTTATTCTGGCTTTTAGCTGTTATGGGTAGTGTAAATTTAAGTTGTGTATTCGGGACGCTGGCGACATTCATTTCACCACCCATTTTATTAATTCGTGTGCGCATATTTTGCATACCCGATTGCTCTTTTATCGCGGTTATTTGTCCTTGGTCACTTATGGTCAATGTTAAATGTGTGGCAACTTGTTTTAAAACTATCCAGACTTTTTCTGTTTCAGCATGACGAATGACATTGGTGATGGCTTCACGAATAATTAATGCTAATTCTGATTCAATACCTGTCGGTAATGACTCCAACTCAATATTTTCGATCAATTCTATTTTAGCGGCTTCAGTGGCAACTCTTACTTGCAGTAGTTCTCCTTTAATCGTTGCGATGTTATAACCTTTAACCGCGTCTCTAACTTGCGCTAACGTTTTACGTGATAACTCTTCCACCGCTTTAATTTCTATTTTTATTTTTTCAGACGGAAGTCCTTTATCAATCATTTTACCAGCCAGTTCAGACTTTAACGTTATGACTGACAAACTATGACCCAGTAAATCATGCAAGTCTCGACTAATGCGTTCACGTTCTGCTATTTTCGCTAAGTGTTTGGTTTCTTGCTGTGATTGTTTTAATGCTTTATTCTTTTTTAAAACCTCAGTACGATTGATATTTAATAACCCTAATGTAATAGACATAAATATTGCGGGCAACCAAAAGTAACTTGATTTATCCGTTATAACGGAATAAAAAATAATGAAGGCTAACACTAACAAAAGCGTTATAAACGCTTTCCTCTTATTATAAATTTCCCCACTAAATGCAGCGGCATAAATGAAAAAAATATTTGCCCCTATATTAATTTCTGACAAAGCAACGCCAATAAAACACATAGCAGCGATATAATAAATTAAATCATTTTTATGAGCTGCAAATGCTCGAAAATAAAGGACTAAGAAGGTCATCAGTCCGGCAATGATTATTACCATATCAAAACCGTGTACCGGTCTAAAATACAAGTTACCAAAAAATAAACTCAAGAAAAGTAAGTTGCTATAAACCGCATAACCAATATCTTCATCTTGTGGTAGTAAGAAATAATGTATTTTAAGTAATAAGCTCATTTGACTCCTGACGCTATATTTTTTCGGTTATAAGTACTAAGTATATCATCTGCAAAAAGGCTGTTAACGTACAGTTAATTTTGTAGAAGTTACCTATTTACCTTTGACCTCAAAGAACGGTTAATTTATTCATTGCTATGCGGCCAGATAAAATAACCATTTCAACATTTTTTAGTTCGGTAATATCTTGCCAAGGCTGCCCATCAATTAATAATATGTCTGCGAACTTACCCACTTCAATAGTGCCTAATTCTTTTGATTTCCCTAAAGCAATTGCACCATTTCGTGTTGCAGCAATGAGTGCTTCAACATCAGAAAGACCGGCATTAACCATGCGAGATAACTCATTACGATAGCTGTTACCATCGTTCATTTCGACAGGTGAATCAGTTCCGACTCCAAACATCACCCCTGACTGATTTAATGCCGCAATATTCAAATGACCTTGTGGCTCTCTGCCCAATGTTGGCACGTAGACAATATTATTATCTATAATTTTTTGCATTGTCTTTGCTTCAATAAGATTTCCATGACGTATGCCATGTTCAATAGTCGTTATACCTGCGGAAATAGCTTCATCAGTTTCTTCTGGTGTGCCTGTATGTACCGCGATCCAAAGGCCGTGTTCACGTGCTGCACTGGTTATAGCTTGTAACGTTTCATTGGAAATACGTGGCATGGTAATGATGCCTTCACTATTAGTATGGCTCTGATAGACAACCTTTACGCCATCTATTCCCTGTTTTGCTAAAGTAGCAATTTTTTGTTTTACATAAACAGGATCATCAGATTGTACGGTCATGCTTTCAAGCACCCAGTTTGGAATGCCTTTTTTTTGGGTTGGATGCCCGCCTTTGACTGTAAATATTGGTCCCGAAACGAACAGCCTTGGTCCTGCAATGTTTTGTTTATTAAGCTCTTCTTTCAGTGTGAAAATAGCTGGCATAACATCGCCAAGAGAACGATAGCTGGTAATGCCTGCGGCAATAAGCTCACGTCTAACACGGGGTAAAAAACGAAATTGATCCCAGATCATTGCCGGTAAACTTTGTTCATTATCCTTTGATTTGCCACTAAAAAAATGACCATGTAGATCAATTAACCCAGGAACAATACTTTTGCCTGTGGCATCAATCTGAATAACATCTGCGGGGATTTTACAGGTTTTACCCATACAAGATATTTTACCGTTTTCAACTAAAATGCCAGTATTTTTAATCGCTTTTTCACTGGTGCTATCAAATAGCTGTCCTTTAATGATCCACATGTTTTGCTGCGGATTTTCCCACACATACAAGTCATTCTGATATGAAATCATAAAACTGGCGGTGATTAAAATTATTAATAGGGTGAAATAGACAAAGAATTTTTTCATGGTAATACTCATTTTTGATGGTTAATTGGGTTACTTAAAAGCAAGGGGCGGTATTATTCTGAATAAGCTAAGTTACTGTTAGATAGGGTACCTCGTGAAGTATTTGAACGAATATTTTGTCGCTTGGTAACGCCTTGAATACTTAAATCGCCCGCATCATTCATCTCAATTTCTATATCGTTCACGTTAACGTCCAAGTGGGCATTACCTGAATCGTTAATACTCACTTTTAAACTGTCAGCCTTGACCGTTAAGTCTTTAATGTCTCCTGCTCCATTTGTCGTAATGTTCATATGTTGGGTGTTCAGAGTATTAGTGCTGGTTAATTCAGCCGAGCCTGAGGTACTTATGCTATTAAGTTGATTGTAATGAACAAAAACCTGCACTGACTCACCTTGATGAAAACCTTTAGTCGTGATAATTAACGTTTCATTTTCTACGGTGGTAACGACATCAGCTATTGGCATACCGGATACTTGAACGACCAGTTTTTGTTCGTTAGCTTGGGTGATAATAACTTCAGCAAGTCCAGATATTTTTAATGCTGTAAATTTTTCTACTTCGCGTGATTCAGTTTGAGATTCAAATACTGAACAAGCTGTTTGTATCAGTACGAAAGACAGAACGATTGATTTGATAATATGTTTCATGAGTGACTTTATGGCTAATTGGACAATGAGCTTAGTTTGCCGAATATAAAGTTTAAGTGTAAGAGATATTTGTCAGGAGTTGATATGACAAATGTCATATCAGTAAAGCTTAATAGGGATAGGGTAAACACATTACGATTGATTGATGAAAGGACTCCTAATTAAGGAATAACTCATAGCATTTTTAGGGAAGGTACCGTGAAATCTATGTGTCAAATATACTGCCAAAACTTAACACCCTTAATGTAATTTTTTATTATTAAATCAAGGGCTTACTTGGTATGGTAAATATTAGTCTTCTTCTAAATGGCATGATTCAGTGTCTTCAAGATAATCTTGATAGTTGTCTTCATCAATATCGAGTAAGGTGAAAATCATCTCTTGTACATAAGGCCAGTCTGCAGAATTTTGACTGTGTCTATGGTTGTGTACAAGGTTTTCTGCCAGCTTTAATATCGCATAGTAAATTTCTTGTGGACGTGAATTTTTCATCTTGAGAAAATCACGGTCGTGATGCACTAAAATTAATGTGCAAATATCTTTGGGTAATCGCCAAGATGATGCTACGTAATAGCCAATAGTTGCGTGGCTTACCCCATAAAACTCGTCTTCAATAAGGGGTAAAGTTTTACTGGCTGTGTTATAAGCAAGCTCATAAGTCTCTGTATAATTGCTATATTTCATCGCCATGATGGGAATACCACAATCATGAAATAAACCAAGAGAAAAGAGCTTATCTTTTGAGGTGCCTTCTTTGAGCTTTTTGCCAATATGAACACAAGTATGGGCAATATGTGTTGCGCTATCCCAAAAATCTTCTAAAGCGATACTGCAATCTTTTTGGTCAAAACTACTTTTTATTAGCGTGTTAGTTACTAATGAGTTTATGCCATTTAAACCGATATAGTGCACTGATTTATGAATATCGGATATGGAACGCGATAACCCATAATGTGGCGAGTTTATCGTTTTTAAGATAATTGAAGCCACGGCGACATCTTGTGAAATAATGTCAGCTAATACATTTAAGTCAGGCTCATCTTCCGCCATTATTTTTTGTAATTTACGTAATAAATTTGGCTGAGCAGGAATCGAAAATCCACGGCGTATATCAGCAAGTACTTTGTCATCAATTTCTAGCATAAGCATTTATCATTTTATTGATTAAGTTAATATTATAACTAGTGTTTTTATTGAACTACTATCGCCGAAATTGACTGTATTTACAACTTTATAGCTAAGAATTATATTGCTATGTACTATTGTGAGTGTTTGATGTTTATCGCTTGTTAAATATTTGGAAATACTTAATAGTATTGTTATGTTCACTTAAAATGATAATTATAATGCCGTCTATTCTCTCAATATTACCCGCACCTAAAATAAGTTATACGTTAATTAAAGCAATTAAAACGATCAGTGTAGTCTCTTTCTTTTATTCCACTCTTGTCAGTAGTACCACGATGGTTGATTTGCCGTCATGGCAACATAGTGTTTTACCTCATTCACCTTCTTTACGAGGAAGCGCGATTATTGATGATTCTTTGTGGGTAAGTGGCAGTAATAATGCTGTTTTTGTCAGCCAAGATGCGGGCAAAACATGGGTTGATAAATCGGTAAATAGCCCTTTAAAAACAGGTTTTCGTGATATTGCCTTATTCGATAAGCACACTGCGATTGTGATGGGGGTTGGCAGTGGTGAGCAATCAGTACTGTATAAAACAACTAATGGTGGGGATAGCTGGCAGTTACTTTATCAGAATAAAGATAAAACCGGTTTTTTTGACGCTATTGCTTTTTGGGATCGTGAAAAGGGTTTGCTGATGGGGGATCCTGTTGGTGGTTTTTACATGATCAAAAAAACCAGTGACGGCGGGAAAACGTGGCGAAGAATAAGTATTGATAAAATACCACCATTAGTTGAAAAAGAAGCTGCTTTTGCTGCAAGTGGAAATACGCTAATTGTTGGCAAGCAAGGCAAGGCTTGGTTAACAACCGGCGGATTTTCAGCGTCGGTTTATAGCAGCGAGGACTTTGGTGAAACATGGCAACGACATGCGGTGCCGTTATTTTCTGAAACACAAACAGCAGGTGGCTACGGTTTAGCATTAAATTCACACCAACAAATATTTGTCGTGGGTGGAGACTACGAGCGACGCCCAGCAAGTTATTCTAATATAGCAACATTTACTAATAATCAATGGCGTTCAGTCACTACAGGGCAGCATGGATTACGTTCAGCAATGAGCTGCCAAGGTGATGTTTGCATTGCTACCGGAAAAACCAGTAGTGATATTTCATATGATTCAGGAAAAACCTGGCAAGTATTAGCAAACCCTGAGGGAGAAAAAGACGATAAAGGGTTCTATAGCTTAGCGAGTAGTAATATGATGTTTTTAGCCGCAGGCTCTGAGGGGAAAGTGGCTGTTTATTCGTTAAGGCCAAAATAATTTTATGAGACAAAAGCTTTATCTTTAGAGAATTGAAATCAAAGATAAAGCTTGAATTTTTTATTCATAAGCCGTTAGTGACTTTTACCCGTAGAGTCACGAACAATCAGTTGTGGCGTGTAATGACGAACACTGTTTTGAGCGGTTTGTTTACGCGACTTTGCAATTAATAAGTTGGCTGCATCTTCAGCTATTTTTTGGTTTGGTTGATTTGCTGTCGTTAAACGTGGCCATGTTTGTCGAGAAAAAGGTGAGTTTTCAAAACCGGCAATAGAGAGTTGATCAGGAATGGAAATCCCCATTAAACGTGCGGCAAATAAAGATCCTGCGGCAATTTCATCGTTACATGAAAAAATAGCCGTTGGGCGAACATCTTCAGACATTACTTGTTTTGCGCCATGCACACCCGATTCAAACGAATACTCACCATCAATAATTAACCGTTCATCAATAGCGATATCATTATCAGTTAAAGCTTGTTTATAACCTCGCAAACGCTCAACCGTTGACATATGGGCAGCCTCACCACCAATAAAAGCAATATTCTTATGGCCTAAATCAATTAAATGTTGGGTAATACTCACCGAAGCAGCATGGTCATTAACCATTATGCAGGGGGCTAATTCGTCGGGGGCAACATCGCCTGACATTATTCGCACAACATCAACATCTAAATCAATAATTTTTTGTACAAATTCAGGCATTTCAGAGAAAGGTGGGGTAAGCACTAAACCAGCAACACGTGTCTTTCTGACCATGTCGGCAATTTCATCAAGTACATGTTCAGATTTTGCTTGGCATGGATGAATAAGCAACTCAAAACCTTGTTGTTTACAAGCAGCCAAAATACCATTTTGCATGTCTATTACATAATATGCGTTGGGGTTATCGTATATAAAAGCAATACTGTACGCTTTAGTGCCCGCTAAATTACGTGCGGCTAAGTTGGGTTGATAATGTAACGCATTTACCGCTTCCATGACTTTTTCACGGGTCAATTGTCGGACTGATGACTCATTGTTCATTACTCTTGAAACGGTTTTTATTGAAACACCCGCTTGTTTGGCGACATCATTTATTGTAGCTTTCATCTGTTAAAACAGCCTTGTGTATTATTCTTGTTCTGCTGCGCAACAGAGTATTGTTTCTTTCGCATTGCGGCAACTACTTATTGAAAAATAACTGAACCTATGACTTAATCTAGAGGTTAAATTATAATGAAATGAAATTGACAGCGTTGTCATTATCAAATATGGTACACCATCGAAGGGTTAAATTAATGCACTATAGGAATACTTATGTCAAGTCGCCAAACACTAAATAGTTGGAAAAAGCTTACGCAGCTTGCTCAAGAGAAGAAGTCTCAGCATATGAATGATCTGTTTGCTCAAGACAGTGAACGCTTCGACAAGTTTTCTATAGAGCTACCTAAGCTATTGTTAGATTACTCAAAGAACCTCATTGATAGTGAAACAATGAAGACACTTTTTGAGCTCGCAACTGAATGTAAAGTACTTGAATGGCGTGAAAAAATGTTTATTGGTGCAAAAATCAATAAAACAGAAGATCGTGCTGTTTTACATACGGCCTTACGGCGTAAGAGTAAAGAACCTTTAATTGTTGATGGTGAGAATGTCACTACCAGCGTACAAGTACAACTAGAAAAAATGGAAGGCTTTGTTAACCATGTTCGTGAAGGAAAATGGTTAGGGTATTCTGGTAAACGTATTACTGATGTCGTTAACATTGGCGTAGGTGGCTCGAACCTTGGCCCACAAATGGTCACTGAGGCCTTAAAACACTACAGCGACAACAGCATCAATGTGCATTATGTTTCCAATGTAGATGGCGCACAAATAGTACAAATACTGCGTCCGCTTGACCCTGAAAGGGTTTTATTTATTGTTTCCAGTAAAACTTTTACCACGACAGAAACAATGACCAATGCTAAAACGGCAATTAGATGGCTTACCGCCTCGTCGTTTGATGATAATGCTGTCGGCAAGCACTTTGTCGCGGTAACGGCAAACAAAGAAAATGCCATGGGTTTTGGTATTAAAGAAGAAAATATCTTTGGAATGTGGGACTGGGTAGGTGGTCGCTTTTCATTATGGTCAGCCATTGGTTTAGCTATAGCGCTTGATTTGGGCTTTGATAAATTCATGGAATTGCTTGATGGCGCTAATGAAATGGATGAACATTTTCAAAATGCGCCAATAGAGCAGAATATGCCAGCAATAATGGCCTTACTCAGCGTTTGGAACACTACTTTTTTAGGGGCTAGATCTCAAGCGATCCTCCCATATGATCAAACCTTACATATGCTTTCTGCTTATTTACAACAAGCCGAAATGGAGAGTAATGGTAAATCAGTTTCGTGGAATGGTGATGAAGTTGACTATGCCACCGTACCCTCAATATGGGGCGAACTCGGTATTAATGGCCAGCATGCTTTTTATCAGTACTTACACCAAAGTAATAATGTGGTACCTGCTGATTTTATTGGTTCGGTTGCCAGTGTTACGCCAGTATCTGGTCATCACGAAACGTTAATGTCGAATTTTTTTGCACAGACACAAGCATTAATGACCGGCGTCAATGAAAAACAAGTACGTGCTGATTTGAAAGCAAAAGGGCGGATACCTGATTACATCGATAAGGTGGCTCCTCATAAAGTGCACAAAGGGAATCGTCCAACCAACACGATTCTTTTAAAACGCATAGATCCTAAGACGTTAGGCAATCTTATTGCTCTCTACGAGCATAAAATATTTGTTCAGGGGATCGTGCTACAAATCTGTTCGTTTGACCAATGGGGCGTAGAATTAGGAAAAGGGTTAGCTGAAAGTATTCACAAAGAGCTTGAAAGTGGTATCGTTTCACAAAACCATGATTGCTCAACCCTCAATTTAATGAATTATTATAATAAGGCAAAATAGTCTTTTATGTTAATTTAATAGCTAAAACGCTAACAAATTGTTAGCGTTTTTTATTATCTGAACTGCAAAAACAAACAATAATAACTCCCTTCATAGCAATAATTAATAGCGTAACTCCCTAGTATTCAATAAAGTAAATTTTTATTCATCAAACACTTGTTTAAATGAATGAAATAGCGATTTATTTGCATATAAAATATTTAAATGTACAAAATAAATACGACTTTTTTGTAAAAACATTAAAATAAAACTCTTTTGTTTACAGTTTGTTGCATTAAGTCGTGGTATTAAATGCTAATCAAGTGTAGCCAGATGGTGATTTTTTGTGTAATGTTTTGTTCAGCCTATGACAACGCTGTCATGAATTAAAAAGACAGCGCTGTCTTCATCAGGTTATTAAAACATAACTAATTATATCTATAAAAAACGTGTGTAAGGGAAAGTCAATGTCATCTAAAAAATTTAAAAAAGGCATGTTAGCAAGTTCAATTGCTTTAGTGCTAGCGGGCGGTGCTACACCATTCGCAATGGCTGCTGAAGAAGTTAAAGCGGCCGATCAAGAAACAGAGGTAATTGAAGTTCGCGGTATCCGTGGTTCTTTGAAGCAAGCATTAAATCAAAAAAGATTTTCTAACGCGGTTGTTGATTCAATTTCTGCAGAAGATATTGGTAAATTCCCCGATAGAAACATTGCAGAGTCACTACAAAGAATACCTGGCGTAACGATTGGCAGAAGTTTTGCTGGTGAAGGTGGGGATGTTTCTATCCGCGGTACTAACTCAGAATTAACACAAGTTAGTATGAATGGTAACTATGTTGCTTCAACCGGATGGTTTTCACAAGCAGCAGCAAAGCGTTCTTTTGATATGGATTTATTACCACCAGAACTTGTCGCTGGTGTTGATGTTTATAAATCGCCAACAGCAAGCCTTGATGAAGGTGGTGTTGGTGGTACTGTCGTTGTGCGCACTCGTAAGCCGTTAGAACTAGACTCTAACACCCTGTTTTTGTCTGCTGAATACCAAGACAACAGCCTTTCTGACGAAAATGGTCAAGGCCTAACTGGCATGTATAGCTGGAAAAATGATCAAGAAAACTTCGGTGTTTTAGCGAGTTTATCTACACTAGAAACTGTTGGGCGTGCACACAAAGCAGAAAACTACATGGATGATGGTTGGGCGGGTGCAGGTATTTCAGAATTCGCGCAAACTCGTGAACGTGAAGCGGTTGATTTAACTGTTCAGTATTCACCCTCTGACGATTTATCAATGAATGTGCATTACTTTCAAGTTGATCTAGATTCTGCTAACAGTAACCAAAACTATTTAATTATTGCGGGTACAGATCCAACTGCCTTTAATGACCAAGTTACTGGAGCGACTAAATTCTCTCCGACTAATGGTTTTGCGCTAAATGGTAACTATTCTGGTGCTCCACTTGATGATCAGAATACCCGTAATGCTGAAATGGATACCGAAGTCATCGCATTTGAAGTTAATTATACGGCTGATACCTATTCAATCAATGCCAAAGTTGGTTCTACTGAAGCGACAGGTGGTGACGGCGGTAACTACAACGCTGGTTGGGTTTCAAGTAACAGTAATACCTCTATTGATTTCGATATGAGTGGCGATAATGCCATGTTGCTTTCTCCTAATGGTACAGATCCAAGTAACCATGCTGAATACATTTTAAGTAGTGGTGCTGTTACTGCCGGCTATCGTAAAGATGAAGAGACTTTCGCACAGTTTGATGTTGATTTTAACGTTGAGTGGGGCCCAATTTCTAACTTTAAAACCGGTGTTAAGTTACGAGATCATGAATTTACAAGTTACTCAGATGCATGGACGTTTGATGATAGCTTGACTACAGGTATCACTAAAGCAACATTTGCTGATGGCCATTTTAATCACTCTGGTGCAGGGTTACTTTCGGGTACTCCAACAAATATTGCGCGTGCAGATGGTGCACAATTAAGAGCGCATTATGATGCTCACAAAACGGGTTCATCATTAAACACAAACAGTTACGGTGTTATTAAAGAAGATATTTTTGCTTTATACGGACAAGCTGATTTTAGTGGCGATAACTATCGTGGTAATTTCGGTTTACGCTATGTTGCTACTGATACCTCTGCTGATTATTACGGTTATGTAGACACCGCTAAAATAGTTACAGAAGACAGTGATTACTCAGATTGGTTACCTAGCTTTAACTTAGCATTAAATCTTCATGAAAATGTAATACTACGTTTGTCTGCTGCTAAAGTAATGAGTCGTCCTAATTATTCGTTCTTAAATCCAGCGGCTAGCGTTAACGAGACTACTCGAAGCATTGCTCGCGGTAGTATTGCGCTTGACCCATATCGTGCAAACCAATATGACATTGGTTTAGAGTGGTACTTTAATGAAGAGTCTTTATTATCAGCAACATTGTTCTCTAAAGATATTCGTTCTTTTATTATTAATGGTGCCAACGAAAGTAAAGTCGATGTGAATGGTGATGAATATATTTTGCGTGAACCCGGTCAGGGTTTAGGGGGCGAACTTCAAGGTATAGAAGGTCAATATCAACAGCAAATGGGTCAATTCGGCTGGTCAGCTAACATTACTTATACTGAAGGGTTTGGCTTACAAGATTTAGGCGCTGATGGCGGAGGCATTGTTGAAAGACCATTACCGGGTATGTCTAAACTTAGTTACAACTTAAGTGCTTACTATGAAACTGACCTTATTTCAGCTCGAGTTGCTTACACCTACCGTGATGATTTTATCGCTCCATCTACTGGTATCGGTGGTAACACTGCGTGGGATGCTCATGGTTTTGTTGACGCGAATGTTACTTGGCATGCCACTGAAAACTTAGATGTAAGCGTTGAAGGTTCTAACTTATTCGAAGAAACGACTACGCAACGATTTGGTGAGGGTTTCACTGCTATGCGTTTAGCGGCAGATAATGGTCGCAACGTATTCTTAAAAGTATCTTACCGCTTATAACGGGTAATTTGTTTCGATGAAAGGATAGGTTTTACTTCCTTTCATCGTTATTCTAGGCTTAGTATATATTTTTTCCTAAATATCTATTGAGCCTCAATTTTTACATGAACTCCTTTCAACCCTTCATTACATGATGAGCCTTCATAATGACTACAGTTAATAATGATATTTTAATTATTGGTGGCGGAACCGCTGGTTGGTTAAGTGCTGCTATTTTGGCTAAAAGCTTAAATTGCAAAGCAGAAAATGGCATAAAGGTTACTGTCGTTGAATCACCAAATATTCCTATTATTGGTGTTGGAGAGGGGACATGGCCTAATTTAAGAGCTACGTTACATAAAATAGGCGTGAGTGAAACTGACTTTATTCGTGAGTGTGATGCTACCTTCAAGCAAGGAGCTGAATTTATAAATTGGGCTAAAACGCCTAAACAGAATGAAAAATCAAGTTATTACCATCCACTTGGCACGGTAAGCCACTCTTCTTATGACTTTAATTTAGCTCCCTATTGGCTGTTAAAAAATAAAACAACTAGATTACCTTATGACCAAGCCGTAGCTTCTCAGGCAAGAATTTGTGACCAAGGTTTAGCGCCTAAGCAAATCGTTATGCCCGAATACAGTGCAGCTCAAGAGTACGCATATCATTTAAATGCTAATAAATTTTCTAACTTCTTAAAAAAACATTGTATTGATAATTTAGGGGTGAAATTTGTCAGTGCTAATGTGACGAACATCGTGTTGGATGAAAATGACTTCATCACACATGTTGAAACAGATCGTCATGAAGAAAAGCAAATATCCGCAGATTTTTTTATAGATTGCAGTGGGTCTAAAGGGCTTATTATTAAGCAAACTTATAATATTGAATGGCATGATATTAGCGATGTTCTTTTTAATGATACCGCTTTTGCTGTTCAAGTTCCCTATGCCGATAAAAAGCAACCAATCAAAACACACACCTTATCGACAGCACAAGAGGCTGGATGGATTTGGGATATTGGCCTACAAGAAAGGCGCGGCGTAGGTCATGTTTTTAGTAGTAAATATATTAGTGATGAAAAAGCTAAACAACAACTCATCGACTATATTGGCGACGATTATACGGATGATCTGGTTATTCGAAAAATCCCAATAAAGCTCGGTTACCACCAGAAATTTTGGCATAAAAATAGTGTTGCCATTGGCATGTCTGCTGGTTTTGTTGAACCACTAGAAGCTTCCGCTATTTATTTGTTTGATGCGGCTGCTACCATGATTGCGGCGCAATTTCCTCGTGAAAAAAAGCAAATGCTTTATGCAGAGCAACAGTTTAATCAAAACTTTAAAATTCGCATGGAACGAACAGTAGAATTTATTAAATTACATTATTGCATTTCAGCGCGCAGAGATTCGCAATATTGGATTGATAATTGTGAGCCGACCACAATACCAAATAAGTTAAAACAAAGACTCGAATTCTGGAAGAGTCAACCACCGACAAAGTTCGATTTTGACCATGCTTGGGAACCCTTTAACTTAGACAGTTATTTGTATGTATTGTATGGCATGCATTATCAAACAGATTTATCAGGTAATACTTCGGCTTATCCTGATGTTAAAAAGGCTGAAAAATTATTTTCAAATGTTGATCGACAAAGTGAATTATTAAAAAATCAATTACCCAAACAGCGCGATCTCATTGAGAAAGTAAAAGAATTTGGATTTAACAAAGTATAAAGGTGCTATTGAATGAATGATGGAATGATTAATCAAGTTGTTATTGTTGGTGGAGGTACTGCTGGCTGGCTAACAGCAGCTAAACTTGCGAAGCATCTTGGCTCGAATAAGTCAGATTCAGTGCAGGTTACTCTTATTGAATCACCTGATATTCCAACCGTGGGCGTCGGCGAAGGTACGTGGCCAACTATGCGAAAAACATTGGCTGATTTAGATATCGAAGAACATGACTTTATTAATTATTGTAATGCTTCTTTTAAGCAGGCAACAAAATTTGTTAATTGGCGAACGCCTGCTAAAAATGGTCAAGACTCTGTTTATTATCATTTGTTTAGTTCTGTTGCTCATGCAGATGAATTTAATCTCAGTCCTTATTGGTCTTTGTCAGATCAGCAAATAGATTACGCTAATTTTGTTAGCCCACAGGCGCTTATTTGTGAAGGTGGTTTAGCACCAAAAACAATAGCTAATAGAGGATACGATGGCTTATTAAATTATGCTTATCATTTAGATGCAGGAAAATTTGCTGATTTTTTAAAAAAGATAAGCTGCGAACGTTTCGGTGTTAAGCATCTAGCAGCAAACGTATTATCAGCAAATTTGAATGCTTTAGGTGAAATTTCCTCTATTGACACAAAAGAGTTAGGCCGTATTGACGGTGATTTTTTTGTAGATTGTACGGGTGGTCGCTGTTTGTTGTTAGGTGAAGCTTTAGGGGTCGGGTTTACGCCTATTAACGACGTTTTGTTTACCGATAATGCTTTAGCGATACAAGTGCCTTATCAAAATGAAGAGGATGCTATAAGCAGTTCAACTATTTCAACAGCACATTCTGCGGGTTGGACATGGGACATAGGGTTGTCAAATCGACGTGGCACTGGCTATGTTTATTGTTCTGATTTTGTTAGTCATGATCAAGCAGAGCAAACATTACGTGATTATATTGGTCCACAAGCAGAACAACTGTCGGCGCGAAGGTTAAAAATTTCATCAGGGTATAGAAATAAATTTTGGGAAAAAAATTGTGTGGCAATAGGTATGTCTGCCGCTTTTGTCGAGCCCTTAGAGGCTTCAGCTATTTTTCTCATAGAGGCTTCAGCCAATATGCTGTGTGAATTATTTCCTCGTAATAAGCGACAATTACCCGCAGTTGAAAAAACATTCAACGACTCATTTCACTACCGTTGGAAAAGGACGATAGACTTTATTAAGTTACATTATTTTTTATCTCAACGACAAGAAAGTTTTTGGTTAGAAAATAAGTCTCTAAATTCTGTACCAGAGAGTTTATTAGAGCAACTCGATAATTGGAAACATCGTCCGGTGAGTAAATATGATTTTCAAAATACCTTTGAACCTTTTATTCAAGACAGCTACCAATATGTTTTGCACGGCATGGGCTACGCACAAACATTAGAATATAACGCTTCAACGTTTAATGAACATCGTATGCTTGAAAGCATTTTAAAGAAAAATGCTAAATTAAAACAACACCTACAAAATAATCTGCCAACCAATAGAGACTTACTGAATAAGGTAAGGGCTTTTGGTTTTCAAAAAATATAAAAATATAAAAATAAATATTACTGGAGAAATACATGGCTAACTTATCGCCACTCAATAAAAGTCAGCATCAAGCACTGAAAGTAAAAGTAGACCCTAGTTATGCACATAGTGCTAATAGCCATGTTACACCGATTTCCGTTTTTGAATTACCGCAAGTCCAGGCGGAATATCCTATTGTTTTTATAAAAGATGCAGAAACAGGACGTTTCCATTTAGTTGCGTTACTTGGTTTAAGGCCGCAGGAAAATTTGTTTCATAAAAAAGAGGGCTGGAATGCTTTATATGTTCCTCAGCACCTAACTAACTTTCCTTTCGTATTATCGTCGTCTGTTGAACAACCTAATAATTTTGTTGTGGGTATTGATTTAGACAGTAAAAGGGTATCAGAGAGCGATGGTGAAGCATTGTTTACTGATACAGGTGAGCAAACAAAGTATTTAGTGCAAGTCACAGAAAATCTTGCTCGAGCTAATTCACAACTGAATGCAACTCAACTTTTTATCAATACAATGGTAGATAAAAGTTTACTCTCTTCTCAATCATTAACGATTAAACCTAGTAACGGTAAAGAGTTTACGGTAACGGGGTTATATTCCATCGATGAAGAAGCCTTTAAAGATTTAAATGATGCAGACTACCAAGAATTAAAAGACAAAGGGTTTCTTGCTGCGATATATAGTTGTTTGTTTTCTACACAGCGTATAGCGAAGTTGATTAGCCTTAGCGAAAACTAAACATCAACTAATTTATAATGGAATCTCAACCCCCGAAGCAGTTTTGGCATTCTATTGATTAACGTAAACTTGTGAGTAAGAAAAACATGAACAGACAACTCCTCGTCTTATTTTTGGTAACGAGCATAAATTTATTCGGCTGTGAAAATTCAACAATTCATTCCGCTACAACCAATGACAAGACCCAGCAAGATGTATTACTTAAGCGCTTAGTTAAAGCTTCTCAAACTGATATTGATAATATTGCTGCTACGCTCAATGTTAAGTATAAAGTAATAACAAATATACCTAGTGATAAGTGTGATAAAAACATCGCTGACGGTAATTGCTTTGAAGTTGAACTAAGCTTTACAGCCTCTCAAGCGATTAAAAGTAATGATTGGCATATTCACTTTAGTCAAATTGCGCCTATTCAATCCTTTGAGAGTGAAGAATTCAACGTTGTTCATATTAATGGCGATTTACATAAAATATCGTTGAATGATAAATTTAAAGGTTTTACTGCGGGCGAAACCAAAACCTTATTATTTAGAGCTATGTTTTGGTCGTTGTCTGAAACCGATGCTTTACCTAACTATATTGTCAGTGTAAACAATTTACAACCTCGTGTAATAGCCAGTACCAAGTCATATACAAACAGTGAAACAGGATTAGAAGTACTGCCTTATGTTGTGCCGTTCACTGATGTTGAAAAGCAGTTTAAACGCACCGCCCAAGATTCTACTCAGTGGCTCAATGCGGCAAGTTTATATCAAAGAAATACTCAATTAGGTGAGCAAAAGCTCGATGTGAGCAAGGTGATTATACCTACGCCGAAGTCGGTTATTTATAGTAAGAATAATGCTCAGCTTAGTCTTACTTCTGGTATTAATGTTGATTATGGCGATGTCGAAAAAGATGATGTTATGGTAGCAATTACTCGCTTAGACACCTTAGGTATTGCTAATAATACTCAAGGCAAGCCTGTCACGTTAAGACTTGTTGAAGACAACAGCAAAATGGTTGGCAGTTACCAATTAGACATCACCACAACAGATATTAAGATAACAGGTGTTGACGGCGCTGGTGTTTTTAATGGCTTGCAATCACTATCAAGCTTAATCACCTTAGGTTCAACGCAAGTACCTGTGTTAACGGTTAATGATGAACCTCATTATGAGTTTCGCGGTCTGTTAATTGATGTTGCGCGTAACTTTCACGATAAGACGTTAATTTTAACGCTGCTTGATCAAATGGCGGCTTATAAACTTAATAAGCTACATTTACACTTAGGTGATGATGAAGGCTGGCGATTAGAGATCCCTTCATTACCGGAATTAACCGAAATTAGCAGTAGACGTTGTTTTGATTTAAACGACCAAAATTGTTTGTCACCACAACTCGGTGCTGGCGTTGATGCTAAAAGTGAAGTAAATGGCTATTATTCTGTGGCTGACTATCAAGAAATATTGCAAGCGGCAACGGCCCGTCATATTCAAGTGATCCCCTCTTTAGATATGCCAGGGCATTCGCGTGCCGCGATTAAAGCGATGGCAGCGCGTACTAAAAAATACGCTATAGCCGAACAAGGTGGCAAAGCGCAACAGTTTATTCTCCATGAGGTTAATGACCCAACGGTCTACTCCTCGGTGCAATTTTATAATGATAATACCATTAACGTTTGTTTAGAGTCTTCCTACGACTTTGTTACTGAAGTGATGACTCAAGTTAAAAAAATTCATGCTGATGGCGGTCAACCACTAACGCGTTACCATATTGGTGCAGATGAAACTGCTGGGGCTTGGATAGAGTCGCAAGCTTGTATAGATTTTGTTACCAATAATGATAAAGGCGTGAAGGAAATGAGTGAGCTTGGTGCTTATTTTATTGAGCGTGTTGCGAATATATTATCTGATTTGGATATAGAAACTGCAGGTTGGAGTGATGGTATGGAGCATACTCGCAAAGAAAATATGCCTGCTATTGTTCAGTCCAATGCCTGGGATACTTTAGCTTGGGGAGGTCATAATAAAACCCATCAATTGGTCAATAGAGATTGGCAAGTTGTGTTGTCATCACCCGATGTATTGTATTTTGATTTTCCTTATGAAGCGGATCCTAAAGAACATGGTTACTATTGGGCTTCTCGACATACGAATACTGAAAAAGTTTTCCAATTTATACCCGACAATCTACCTATTCATGCTGAGTTTTGGTTAGACCGTCAAGACAACCCTTATCAAGCCGATGATAGCCAAACACCGATGAAGTTAGGTAATCGTTTTTTGGGTATCCAAGGGCAATTGTGGAGTGAAAACACTCGCACTGACCATACGGCGCAATATAAATTATTTCCACGACTTTTTGCTTTAGCCGAGCGTGCATGGCATTTAGCTGATTGGGCGGTTCCGTATAATTATCAAGGAGCTAAATACAGTCAAGCAACCAAAGTTTTTACGGCACAGAAAAAAGCACAACGTAATCAACAATGGCAATTATTTGCAAATACTATTGGTCAAAAAGCGTTAGTTAAATTAGAAAATGATAACATTTTTTATCGATTACCTACTGTGGGGGCGATTGTGAAAGAGGGGAAGCTTTATACCAACATCGCCTTTCCGGGCATTGCTATTGAGTATAAAGAACAAGCGGGCAACTGGACGCTTTATGAAGCCCCCGTTGCTATTAAAGGAGACGTGAGCGTTAGGAGTATTAGTTTTGACAGGCAGCGTAAAGGTCGTTCTGTTACGGTTAAAAGCAACTAATTCACAGTTGACCCTATGGGCTGTTTAGCTAATAATTTTAGTTTAATCAGCCTATTGTGTTTTTATTTGTTGAATATAAATAAAAATAATTGATTTTTACTTAAAAAGTAAATGACAACGCTGTCATTAGTAGTTAAGATAAAATCAGAATATATTTTAGTCACTGATTGTTTATCAGTTTGAGTGACAAAATAATAAATATACAGACATGAGGTCAACATGCTGAGCAGCAGTGACAATAAAGAAATGTTTTTAGGCATTGATGGCGGTGGTAGTAAGTGTAAAGCTATCGTAATGTCGGGTGATAACAAAATATTAGGAACCGGTATTGCAGGTCCTGCTAACCCATTACATGGATATGAACAAGCAATTAACTCGATTGCTGAATCAGCTAAATTAGCACTTAAAGATGCTGAAATTGATGAAAGTGAATTGGGTCATATCGTTGCTGGTGTTGGCCTTGCTGGGGTTAATTTACCCGCTTTATTTAAACAAATGTCAAATTGGCAACATCCGTTTAAAAAAATGTACCTGACCACTGATCTCCTCGTTGCCTGTCTTGGTGCCCACAACGGAAAAGACGGTGCGGTTATTATCACAGGTACGGGGTCGTGTGGTTTCTCTTATGTAGAGGGACATTCATATATTGTTGGCGCGCACGGTTTTCCTCATGGTGATAAAGGCAGTGGCGCGTGGTTTGGTTTGCAGGCAGCGAAACAATCTTTATTGTCACTCGATGGACTTATTCCCCCGTCATCAATTAATGACAAGATATTAGCGTTATTAAAGGTAAAAGATGATGTTGAACTCGTTGAAGTTATTGCTGGAAAACCCGCCGCATTTTATGCTCGTATGGCGAATTTGGTTTTTGACTCAGCTGAAGAAGGTGACAAACTTGCCTTAGCAATTGTTAATGAAGGCACCGAGTATATTAGTCATGTTGCTAAGCAGCTATTAAAGCAACATCCTCCTGAAATATCATTAATTGGTGGTTTAACACCAAGAATAAAACCTTGGTTAGATATAGATCTTCAAGCGAAACTTATTGAACCGTTATATCCTCCTGAGGTGGGTTCTATCATTTTTGCTAAGCAACAGCTTGCTTTACAGTAAGCCTATCTCATTTATTGAAATAACTTAAGGAACAACCATTGCTATGACTATATTTCGTCTCTACGTTAAAAAATTATTTGATGGTCAAAACTATATTGACGATCAAGTGTTAACGATCGCCGATGGAAAAATCATAGCATTCGACAACAACACAGCAAGCGTAGATGAAGTACTAGAAGGTTTGGTTGTTCCTGGCTTTATTGATCTACAGGTCAACGGAGGTGGAGGCGCATTATTTAACGACTCACCTTCATTGAATAATATTAAAACGATTATGGCGGCTCATGCCAAATTTGGCACTACCGCTATGCTACCGACTCTTATTACCGATAAAATATCTGTAATGGAGCAAGCTGCTGACGCAATAGCTAAAGCTATCGCAGAAAAAGTGCCTGGTATTATTGGTATTCATTTTGAAGGTCCTCATTTATCTGTGGCGAAAAAAGGTGCTCATATTGAAGAGCACATTCGCCCAATTTCATTGCAAGAGTGGCAAGTACTTGAACGCAAAGATATGGGGAGAATATTAGTAACACTTGCACCAGAAACAGTAAGTACTGACGATATTACGCGTATGGTTTCTTTAGGTATTAAGGTGTGCTTAGGACATAGCAATGCTGATTTTAATACGGCGCAAAAAGCGTTAGTTGCCGGGGCTGATGGTTTTACGCATTTATATAATGCGATGTCGCCCATACAAGGTAGAGAGCCGGGTGTTACAGGATGCGCATTGTTAAACGATCAAGCCAGTTGTGGCTTAATTGTTGATGGTCATCATGTTAACTACGACAGCTGTAAATTAGCCCTTAAAGCCAAGCCCGCAGGAACCATTTTTTTAGTCACAGATGCAATGCCACCAGTAGGAACCAATAGTATTGAGTTTGATTTAGTCGGTAAGACAGTCTTATTGAACAAGGGGAAATTAACCTCAACAACAGGCGAGTTAGCAGGTTCGGTGTTAGACATGGCACAAGCGGTAGAAAATACCCATTTAGGTTTGAAATTACCTCTAGATGAAGCGTTGAGAATGGCCTCGAGTTATCCGGCAAATTATATCAACCAACGTGATATTCGAGGAGGGTTAGTCATAGGAAGCCAAGCTGATTTTGTTGAGCTTGACGATAAATTTAAAGTGAAGTCTACCTGGATTGCAGGAAATAGAGTTTACAAAAAAGCATGTTAGTTATAACTATCGTAAAACAATAATAATAAGATAAATATTGAGGAATATATGGAAATGACAATAACAAACGATAAACCAAAGAGTAATGCACTACCGATGGCCATTGTCGCGGTACTCTTTTTTATACTCGGTTTTGCCACATGGCTTAACGGGTCACTAATGCCGTACTTGAAACAGATCTTACAATTGTCACCGTTCCAAGCTTCATTAATACTATTCTCATTTTATATCGCTGTTACTTTTACAGCCTTACCGTCAGCAACCATTATTCGTAAAATTGGTTATAAAAATGGTATGGCTTTAGGTATGGCGACGATGATGATTGCTGGACTGCTGTTTATTCCTGCTGCCCAAACACAAATATTTGCTTTGTTTTTGTTTGCTCAGTTAGTGATGGGATCAGGTATTACTTTGTTACAGACTGCTGTTAATCCTTATGTTGTGCGTTTAGGGCCTGAAGAATCGGCGGCTGCGCGTATCAGCATCATGGGCATTTTGAATAAAGGTGCGGGTGTTATTGCGCCTGTAGTTTTTACGGCATTAATTTTAAGTGGCTTTCAAGAGCATTCAGCTGAAGTACTTGCACAAACCCGTATTGACGAAATGGCTAGTTCACTTGTTATGCCTTACCTAGGTATGGCAATTTTTATTGGTTTATTGGGTTTTGCCGTAAAAAAATCATCACTACCTGAGTTACCCAGTGAAGATGATTCAGAAGAAGCGAATAGCAAAGGACATATAAAAGAAGCATTATCCCACCCTAGTTTAGCGTTGGGTGTCTTGACCATATTTTTCTATGTTGCCGTCGAAGTCATTGCTGGCGATACCATAGGCACGTTTGCTTTGTCTTTAGGTGTTGAAAACTACAGTGTTATGACTTCATACACCATGATATGCATGGTGGTAGGTTATATTTTAGGGATTTTCTTCATTCCTCGTTTTATTTCGCAACAAAAAGCGTTAACTGTTTCGGCTATTTTAGGCTTACTGCTTAGTTTAGGTGTGGTTTTTGGTGACAATAATTCATATGCAATTGCCAATGCGGTACTTGTTCCTTTTGGTGGTGGGCAATTGCCCGACACTTTACTGCTTATTGCTTTCCTTGGCTTAGCAAATGCGATTGTTTGGCCAGCAGTCTTCCCATTGGCACTTTCAGGCATGGGTAAATTAACCAGCGTAGGTTCGGCATTACTCGTCATGGGAATTTCAGGTGGCGCTTTTGGTCCACTATTTTGGGGCTTAGCAAGCGGTTCATCATTTGGTCAACAAGGGGGATATATCGTGATGTTACCTTGTTATGCCTTTATTTTATTTTATGCGCTTAAAGGCCATAAAATGAAGAGTTGGAAGTAGTTTACATCTGTGGACAATGTGTAAACGTAAATGTTTTATAGACATATTTTATAAATTTATCCGTATGGATATCCGATCTCACTAGTTGAGGGTGCGTTAAACGATCTGATTTGATCGACCCTGAGTTTATACTCAGGGTTTTTTTTGCTTTAAGTTTATGGCAGTATAAAGATATAAACAGCCATAGCTTAGTCGGAATATCAGTTTAACGGGCTGGTTTTAGAAGATGTGGTTTTGTATTATTGAGTTTTGATCTTTAGCGGTTATAGAAGGAGATAATAATTATAGGAGGCAATGATTCAATTTATATATAACAATAAAATTATGAGTGAACCATGGAAGGTTTCCAAAGAAAGAGAGTAACAGTGATTTATTTCAGCGATACATCTCTTGAACTTTTACATAAAATTGAATTATTCTTACAATCGCCGGAAGGTCGAGTGGTTATTCCTAAAAGTTTTAAACAAGGTAAGTTGATAATTGCTGTTTCTGAAAGTAAGGTTAACATTCTCAATAAAATCGATGACCGCATTATATTGGCTTATGATGTTGCCTAGTTAAACGAGTAAATTTACAATAAAAAACGCTACACAAAGGCAAATATAATATTTACCTTTGTGTAGCGTTTTTTTTACTAGTATTGTTGGTTTTCTATCTGTTCTTTTGTATAGCTTGGCTTTACGTGTTTCTCACCCATGTCATCAGCTAATTCTTTAGGTATGTAGTTTTCGTCATGTTTAGCTAATACTTCAGAGGCTTCAATGAAATTACCATTAACCAACATTCCGTTAGCCACAATACCTTGTCCTTCACGAAATAAATCAGGCAATATGCCATCATAATGCACTTTAATGACAGGGTCTGTATCATTAAAGACAATAGGCATTCTCATATCAACGAGTTCAAAAGTAACATCTAAGCTCGATGGATCACGTTTTACACTCCCAGGAACAACTAAACCACCAATACGTAAACGCTGGCCGTTAATCGGTTTAATGCCCGTATCGTCTTTACCCTGATATATTTCAGAAGGTTTAAAGAATAAGTCTATGTTTTGGCTTAGGGCATAAAGCACCATTCCTGCAACAATACTTAGGCCAACTAAAATTGAAATAACTATGGTTAAACGTTTTTTACGACGAGGATTCATGGAACAACCTTATTAGATTTTTTTGATAGATCTTGTACAACTGACATCTTATCATCAGTTTGCTTCGCTTCAGCTAAAGACTTTTCAGCTGCTTTACGTAATTTTATTTCTCGCTGTAAACGTTGAGCGATTTTATTTTTAACATTCTTATGATTATTATGGCTGCTATATACGAGTGCTGCTAAGAGAAAAGCACTTACGCCGTATGATAACCAAACGAAAAATGCGTAGCCACCCATATCAAAAAATGCAGAAATACTATCAAATTGCATTATTTAACTCCTTCTTCGGTAATTAATGCTCGTACCCAAGGACGCATACCGTTACGCGATAATATTTCAGTACGAAAACGGATACAAATCACAAAGGCAACAAGCATTGCTATACCTAAAAAGCAGATCACGAAAGGCCAAAACATATTCATACTCATTGATGGAGCGCTCATTTTACTAACCGTTGCACCTTGGTGAAGCGTGTTCCACCACTCAACTGAATATTTAATAATAGGAATATTTACGACGCCTACTAGCGATAAAATTCCGGCTGCTTTTCCGGCAAGATTTTTATCTTCAAAAGCATTGTGTAAAGCAATTACCCCTAAATAGAGGAAAAGTAGAACGAGTTCAGAGGTTAAACGTGCATCCCAAATCCACCAAGTTCCCCACATAGGTTTACCCCAAGCGGCACCGGTAAATAATGCGATTGCGGTAATAACTGCACCCACTGGAGCCATTGCTGCAGCGGATGCGTCAGCAAGTCTAAACTGCCATACCAAGCTACAGAAAGCTGCTGTTGCCATTGCCATATAAATGCTCATCGATAAAATAGCAGTAGGGACATGAATATAGAATATTCTAAAACTGTCACCTTGTTGGTAATCTGCAGGAGCAAAAACCAGTGCCCACACAATGCCTATAAAAAGCAGGACAAAAGTGATTTTTGAAATCCAAGGTAATAATTTACCCACAAAGTGATACGACACTTCAGGATTTGCATAAGGATGTAGCCATTTCCACATTAGTTAGTACTCACTTTTAATGCTGCACTTACAGCAAATGGGGCTAAGGTTAACGAGCCAAAAAACAGTGCGGCAATTATAGCAAGTTGTCCGCTGTAGGGTAAGTTCATTGCCGCAGTATCTATGGCGCTAGTCGCAAATATCAATACAGGAATATAAAGGGGCAATACTAATAAGCTGAGTAATACGCCACCTTTCTTTATACCTACCGTTAGCGCGACACCTATAGCCCCAAGTAAACTTAATGTGGGCGTGCCTAACAATAACGTTAGCATTAATGCACTGTAACTATTTTCATTCAAATGTAACAGTACGGCAAGAAGTGGGGCAATAAAAATAAGGGGTAAGCCGGTCACCAACCAATGAGCGGTTATTTTTGCTATTACTAATATAAAAATGGGATGAGGGCTCAGCATCATTTGTTCTAACGAACCGTCGTCATGATCAGATTTAAATAACCGGTCGAGCGATAATAGTGTAGAAAGTAAAGCGGCTACCCAAATAATGCCTGGGGCGATACGCGATAAAGTCGTGGATTCAGGGCCAATACCAAGAGGAAATAACGTCACAACAATAATAAAAAATAATAATGGGTTAATAATATCGTCACGATGACGAAAGGCAATAGTGAGATCTCGTTTAATAATTAAATTGAATGCGGCTTTATACGATAAATTATGTTCGGGTGTCATGCTAAGTTATCTCTAATAAAAGCGGTAATCTAAAGTGATTTTTTTCACCTTATCTTCAGGAAATGACAAGTCTTGGTGAGTCGTTAATATAACACAACCACCGCGTTGAGCATGTGCTAGAAATAATTGCTCTAATTTTTCGACGCCGCGCTTATCTATAGCGGTGAAAGGTTCATCGAGTATCCAAATAGGGGCTGTACTTTGCCATAAGCGTGCAAGAGAAATTCGACGATGCTGTCCGGCACTTAAATGTGATGCGAGGGCATTTTCGAACCCTAATAAATTCACTTTTTCTAACGTTTCTTCCGCTGTCGATACATCGTTGCCATGTAAGGCGAGCGTAAACTCTAAATTTTCTTGAGCGGTAATTTCACCTTTTACACCAGGTAAGTGCCCTATATATAAGAGGTTTTGGTGAAATTCATCAGACTGTTCAGTAATGTTTTGTTCTCTAAATAATACCGTGCCGTCATAAGGTTGCGATAATCCCGCTAAAATACGTAATAAACTCGTTTTACCTGATCCATTTGGACCTTCCACCTGTATAATATTACCACTAAACACTGAAAAATTAAGTGCTTCAAATAATACTCTGTCTTCACGAATACAAGTCAATCCGTTTGCCGATAGCAGTACTTGATTATTTGATGATTGAATATTTAGAGAGTTGGCCAATATAGTCACTTTTTGAATAATTATTATACGTTAGTTTCACATCAAGTTTATAAGCTGAATGTTATCGTGATTTGTGGCATAACGAATCGATTTAAATCGTATTATCTAATTGGGTAATATCATACTATATCGCACAGTAAAGGCTAGCATTAGACGTGAGAAAATTAATCATTTATTTTCGTGTTACATTGATGATATTAAACATCATATAGTGCTAGAATTACCGAAATTTTTAGTTTGAAATTTTTTATTTATTTGTTTATGGGCAAATAATTTAAACAATAACTGACTATAAAATTATTTTAATGATGTCTTTTATCGATAAATTTTTGTATTTAGTGTGTGCACTGAATCGGAGAAAGTAATGATCCCTGAAGTAATGCTCCCTGAGTTAGGACATTTCGCCCTTATTATAGGTTTGGCTTTTGCTATATGTTTAAGCATTATCCCATTAGTAGGTTTGGCAACTAATCAACAACGTTTAGTTGGTTATGCTAAACCTTTAACCTTTGGCATGTTTGCCTTTACAACCATCAGTCTCATTATTCTCGGCTGGAGTTTTGTTATCGACGATTTTTCCGTTAAATATATTGCGGGTCATTCTAATTCTTATTTACCTTACTACTTTAAAATCAGCGCGGTATGGGGTGGACACGAAGGTTCTCTTTTGTTGTGGGTTTTCTCATTAACTGCTTGGACTGCCGCTGTCGCTAAATTCAGTAAAGGTATTGATGAAGCTTTTGTTGCTCGAGTTTTAGCGGTTCTCGGCATGATAGCCATCGGATTTATGCTCTTTACGCTATTAACGTCTAATCCATTTGAGCGACTATGGCCGATGGTGCCAACCGAAGGCCGCGATTTAAATCCACTGCTACAAGATATTGGCTTAATTATTCACCCACCGATGCTTTATTTAGGTTATGTCGGCTTTTCTGTTGCTTTTGCTTTCGCTGTTGCGGCGTTAATGTGTGGCAAGTTAGATGCTGCTTGGGCTCGCTGGGCAAGACCTTGGACCGTCGCTGCATGGATATTCTTAACATTAGGTATCGCTTTAGGGAGTTGGTGGGCTTATTACGAGCTTGGCTGGGGCGGATGGTGGTTCTGGGATCCTGTAGAAAACGCTTCCTTTATGCCATGGCTTGTTGGAACGGCACTTATTCATTCATTAGCGGTTACTGAAAAACGTGGCACATTCAGAAACTGGACCGTGTTACTGGCAATATTTGCTTTTAGCTTAAGTTTATTAGGCACATTTTTAGTACGTTCGGGTGTTATTACGTCGGTGCATTCATTTGCAGCTGATCCCGGTCGTGGCATGTTTATTTTATTATTGCTGGCAATAGCGGTTGGCGGTTCATTAACACTTTACGCTTTTAGAGCCAGTACCGTTCAAACGTTTAGCCGTTTTGCTTTGTACTCTCGAGAAACTGCGCTACTTATTTGTAATATTATTCTAGTGGTTGCAACTGTTACTGTTATGTTAGGAACTTTATACCCATTGTTAGTTGACTCAATGGGCTTAGGAAAAATATCGGTAGGACCTCCGTATTTCAATGCGGTATTTGTGCCGATAATGAGTTTACTTTTTGTCGTCATGGGTATTGGTCCGTTAATTCGCTGGAAAAAAGCCAAACAAGGTGAGTTACGTAAACAAATGTTCAGTCCACTCGTGATAAGTCTTGCCGTGGGTATTTCATTTCCATTTTTATACGGTGGTGAATTCGTACCCTTGGTTACTATGGGGGTAGGTTTAGCCTGTTGGGTTTTCCTTGTTGTTTTAAAAGAGTTAATTAATCAAATAAACTCGGGTAATGACAAATGGAAATTCTCTAAGCTAACGTTAAGCCAATGGGGCATGACCTGTGCTCATATGGGCATAGCGATCACTATTGTTGGGGTAACTATCGTCTCAGTATATGAAAGTGAAACGAACGTAAAAATGTACGTTAATGACAAAGTTCAAATTGACGATACCGATTACGAAATTGCTTTTAAAGGTATTAAACAGGTAAAAGGCGCCAATTATAGTGCTGAACAAGGCCAGATTGAAGTTTATAATAATGGTGAGTTTGTTACGCTTTTAAAACCTGAACGGCGCACGTACCTAGTACAAACCATGGGAATGACTGAAGCGGGTATTGATCCAGGTCTATTCCGTGATATTTATGTGGCATTAGGTGATCCCTTAGAAGGAAATGCTTGGGCAGTTCGTGTCCATTATAAACCTTTTGTTCGTTGGATATGGTTGGGCGCAATATTTATGTCATTTGGTGGGTTTTTAGCAATATTAGATAAACGCTACCGTCGTAAAAATATCATTAATAACGTACAGACAACCTTTTTAGTAACACCTGCTGCTGACAAACTAGCAACAAGCAAAGAGGGACATGCTTAATGGGTAAACTGATTCGTATTATTCCTCTCATTTTATTTATTGCACTAGGCGCTATATTATTCAGAGGGTTATCACTTAACCCGACTGAGTTACCTTCTGCGCTGATCGGTAAAAAATTTCCTGAATTTGCTTTAACGTCAGTGTTAAGTCAATCACAGATTATGACAACAGCTGACTTTAAACCGGGTATTAAACTGGTTAATGTTTGGGGGACTTGGTGTCCTTCATGTCGTTATGAACATGAATATTTAAACAAACTGTCAAAAACAAATCGTTTTACTATTTATGGTTTAAATTATGATGATGAGCGAGAAGATGCAGCTCAGTGGTTAACTAAACTCGGTAATCCTTATCAATTTTCAGCTTTTGATGAAGAAGGGAAACTCAGCGTGAATTTAGGCGTTTATGCAGCACCTGAAACCTTCGTTGTTGATCACAGTAATATTATTCGTAAGCGTTATGCCGGGCCACTAACACCAGAAATTTGGCAAAGTGAATTCGAACCACTGATTACACAAATTGAAGCTGATTTTTTAGCCTCAACTCGCCATAAAGGGAATCAGTAATAATGTTCAGTAAATACGCAGTTATAGCACTTATAGCAACGGTTACTATATTCAGTTCATCTATTTTAGCAGCGCCGGTTGATACTTATGTTTTTAAGGATAAAGTCACAGAGAATCGTTTTAATTCACTTAACAAAGAATTACGTTGCCCTAAATGTCAAAATCAAAATTTAGCTGATTCAAACTCACCCATTGCTGGTGATTTACGTCGAGAAGTTTACGATATGCTTCAAGCTGGTAAAGCAGATATGGAGATTGTTGACTTTATGGTCTCTCGTTATGGGGAGTTTGTTTTATATCGTCCACGAGTTAATAGCTTAACTTATATTTTGTGGTACGGTCCCGCAGGGCTGCTCTTCATTGGTGCTATCGTTGTTGTGCTTATTCTGCGAAGGAAGCCGGTAAAAAATGCCCAAAAACCATTAAGTACTGATCAGAAAGACAAACTTGATCAAATTCTAAAAAATAAATAAGGCTGTCTCATGGAATTAATTTTTATCATTATCGCCTTTTTATTACTGATATTAGTAGTAGTGTGGGCACCTTTTATAAAACAACAACAAAGTACCGTTACCATTGATGATACGCAACGCGATGAAACAAACGTGCGTTTATATCATGAGCATAAAGCTGAAATAGAAAAAGATTTTCAGCAAAATAATATTGATGATGAAAACTATCAGTATTTATTAACAGAGCTTGATAATACGTTATTACAAGATATGGAAAATCAAGATATTGAAAGTAATACTCCACAAGAAGTTAAGGTATTAGGTTTTGTTTGGCCAGTCGGTTTATCGCTTTTTATTTTGGGTTTTAGCTTTTATTTATATGCTGAAATAGGTACTTATGAAAAGTTAACTACAATGACGCCACAAGCGCCAATGCAACAATTGGTGAATCCCGAACAACAAGTGGTTAACGAACTTAAACGTTTGATGGAAGTCACTAAAACTGAACCTGAAAACTCAGACGCTTGGTATAGTTTAGGGCAGTCATTAGTTAACGTTGGTGAATTTGATGGCGCGTTAAAAGCATATGATCAAGTGCTACGTATTGAGGGCCCACAAGCGGATATATTCGGTGCTAAAGCGCAAACAGTCTACTATAAGAATGAGCAAAAAATTGATAGTACAGTTCAAGGGTTTATCGACCAAGCGTTAACGATTGATCCTAATGATCCCTCTACTAATATATTATTGGGCATGCATAATTTTATTGCTGGTAACTTTCAAATCGCTATTTCTCACTGGCAACGTGTTGTTGATTCAGATAAAAAAAATGTTAACAAGCAAGCGTTATTAGAAGTGATTGAAGAAGCGAAAACTCGCATGGCCAATCGTGATAGTAAGGGGGGTAATCTCAGTGAAGCTGATGAAAGCACCACAGGACCTCAGTTAACGGTAAGTGTTTCGTTAAGTGATGAAATATTAGCTACATTGTCGCAGGAAGACGACAGAACTGTCTTCATTTATGCGATACCTGCTGATACTTCGCTCGGACGTATGCCACTAGCTGCCATTAAGTTATTAGCGAGTGATTTACCTATCACCATTATTTTGAATGATTCTCGTGCAATGACACCACAAGCGAAGTTGAGTGATGTTGATACCGTGCATATTTATGCAGTAGTTTCCGCTTTAGGTGGCGCAGGTATCAAATCAGGCGATTTTAAAGCAGAACTTAATGATGTAGCTACAAGTACAACAGAGCCACTAAATTTAGTGGTTAGCAATATTGTCCCATAAGATAAGCGATATTATTTTTTGAAACCTTTCATCATCATACTGAATTCTTTCAGTATGATGATGTATAAATAGGGTATATTAATGAATCGTATTTTTGTCGACATTTAAATAATAGAGTATCTAATTCATGCCTAAATTTTCTGGACGTTTTCACGGCCGCACAAAAGAAATTCATAACAAAAAAGCAAAAATTGGTGTATTACTCACTAATCTTGGCACGCCTGAAGCGCCAACTCCTTCAGCTTTACGACGCTATTTAGGCGAGTTTCTCTCTGACTCTCGTGTGGTCGAAATACCTCGACTTATTTGGTTAATGATATTGCACGGTATTATTTTACGGGTTAGACCAAAAAAATCAGCTAAGTTATATGAGAGTATTTGGACACCTTCAGGCTCACCATTATTGGTGATCAGCAAACAGCAAAAAGATGAAGTCGCCAAAGTACTTGCCGAAAAATATGGTGAAGATGTAAAGGTTGAATTAGCAATGCGCTATGGCAAGCCTACAATCAATGATGCTTTAGATAGATTACAACTTGCCGGTGTTAGTAAAATAATCACCCTACCGCTTTACCCTCAATATGCTGGACCTACAGTCGGTTCAACGTTTGACGCCGTTGTTAATAAAATTAAGTCGTGGCGCTGGATACCTAGCTTAAGTTTTATTAGCGGTTATCATGATAACCCTAAATATATAGCTGCACTTGCGCAAAGTGTAAATAAGCATATTGCAGAACATGGTAAGCCGGATAAGTTAGTATTATCTTTTCATGGTATGCCTAAGTATTTCTTAGAGCAGGGTGACCCTTATTATTGTTGTTGTGCAAAGACAACGCGTTTATTAATGGAAGCGTTAGCCTTTACTGAGGATGATTTTGTGATGACCTTTCAGTCACGCTTTGGTAAAGCAGAGTGGTTACAACCTTATACCGATGTAACGCTTGTTGATCTTGCCGCTGATAATAAGCATGTCGCTATTATTAGCCCTGCATTTAGTGCTGATTGTTTAGAAACTTTAGAAGAGTTAGTGCACGAAAACCGAGATATGTTTATTGGTGCTGGTGGCGAAACGTATCATTATATTCCAGCTTTAAATACCGATGAAATGCATATTGATGCGATTGTAGATATCATTTCTACAGAGATAACCCACTAACTAAAATAAGGCACCGTATTTTATAGCCTTGCTGATACCTTTTACGGGTGTTTCCGCTGCGCTATTTAATACCGGTGTCACTATTGTAAACCTCCCTTCATTAGCTCACTTCTTTTTATTAATTAACAAATACTATGGCTGCGCCAATAAGTTCTTTTAAAACGCGATTCATCGGCCCAGCCGTACAAATAAACTCATAGCGATAAGAACACATACTCTTGTTCAATCACTGATGCGTTTTTGATGATCTTTAGTGATGACTTTGTTAATGGGTTCGATAGCAACGGGGTGTTTGAAGGTATGTGCGTTCTTTAAAAAACGTGGTGTGTTGAATTTTAGTATAAAAAAAAGCGCAACAATTTTCATTGTTCCGCTTTTTTTATTCGGATCCTAAGATCCTTTAATAACTACAATAAGTCGTTATTAAGAAGCAATTACGTTTTCAGCTTCAGGACCTTTTTGTCCTTGCTTGATAGTAAAAGTAACAGCTTGGCCGTCAGTTAGTGTACGGAAACCGTCACCAGAGATAGCGCTGAAGTGAACAAAAACGTCAGGACCGTTATCTTGCTCGATGAAACCGAATCCTTTAGATTCGTTAAAAAATTTTACTTTACCAGTTACTGAATCAGACATGTGAACATTTCCCGTAGGTTTAATAATTAAAAAATAGTAATAAGTGGATTATCCACTTTGATATATACGGAGTAAATGCTCTCTACCTATAAAAGTACAGACAGAGAAAGGTTTCCAATAACACAAACTAGTAGCGTCTGAGGTTAATCAATAATCACCTTTATAAATAAAGGTTAATAGTTGAAATATCCTTCTCCCGAAACGCAAAAACTCAACGCAAAAGTATGTTAGCACAATATTTTATTGAGATCCTATAAAATCTTTAAGATTTAGTGACTTTTTTATGACATAAAAAAGCCAGCTAAGGTGCTGGCTTTATTGAATATTTATAACTGAGAATCATTATTATTTATCAATGACACATAAATGACGACTACAACGCTGAAATTTGTGTCATTTGTTCAGCAAGCTTTGTTAACGCAGATTCTGCATCGGCTAACTTAGCTTTTTCTTTGTTAATAACCGCCTCTGGAGCTTTACCAACAAACTTTTCATTACTTAGCTTGCCACGTGTTCTATCAGCGTCTTTTTCTAACTTATCAATGGCTTTAGCTAATCGAGCGAGTTCCGCTTCTTTATCGATTAAGCCTGCCATTGGTATTAAGACTGATAAATCTCCAACAACGGCTGTTGCTGAAAGTGGACCGTTATCATCATCCGCTAAGACCGTTATGCTTTCAAGTTTTGCTAAAGCACTTAAAAACTGTTGATTTTCATCTAAACGACGTTGATCATTTTCGTTAACATTTCTAAGTAATACCGGTAACTCTTTACTTGGAGAGATATCCATTTCACCGCGAATATTACGAATAGCAACAATAAATTGTTTTACCCACTCTAAGTCGTCAATCGCTGTTTGATCACATTGGCTTTCATCAAATTGAGGGAAACTTTGCACCATAATACTGGCAGTTTCATTACCTTTGAAATCAGTAACGAAATTACTCAATGGCACAACACGCTGCCAAATCGTTTCAGTAATGAATGGCATGATGGGATGCATTAAACGTAATAAACTTTCTAGAACAGTTACTAAAGTATGACGCGTACCACGTTGTTGTGCTTCACTACCTTTAAATAACACTGGTTTGGTTAACTCTAAGTACCAATCACAAAACTGGTTCCAAGTGAATTCGTAAAGTGCTTGTGAAGCTAGGTCAAAGCGGAATGCATCAAAAGATTCATGAACAGTTTTAACGGTTTGCTGAAACTGGCCTAGTATCCAACGGTCAGCTAATGAAAATTCCATTTCACCTTGTTTAGCGTTAACCAGTTTTCCACAGTCTTGCTCTTCGGTATTCATTAAGACGTAACGACTTGCATTCCATAATTTATTACAGAAGTTGCGGTAACCGTCTAAGCGTTTCATATCCCACGTAATGTCACGACCTGTTGAAGCAACAGAGGTTAAGGTGAAACGTAAGGCATCCGTTCCATGCGCTTCAATACCTTCTGGGTATTCTTTTTTAGTTAATTTGTTTATTTTTGCGGCCAACTTTGGCTGCATCATATTACCCGTTCGCTTTTCCAACAAGTCTTCAAGGGCAATGCCGTCAATCATATCTAGCGGATCAACAACATTACCTTTTGACTTACTCATTTTATCACCATTTTCATCGCGAATAAGCCCTGTCACATAGACTTTTTTGAACGGAACTTGTGGCTTACCATTTTCGTCTTTAATGAAATGCATGGTCATCATGATCATGCGTGCAACCCAGAAGAAAATAATATCAAAGCCAGTAACGAGCACATCAGTTGAATGGAATTTCTTAAGATCTTCCATACTACTTGGCCAACCTAAGGTTGAAAATGTCCACAAGGCTGATGAGAACCACGTATCAAGTACGTCATCGTCTTGTTTTAAGTTAACATCAGCACTTAATGAATACTTAGTGCGAACTTCTTCTTCGGTTCTACCCACATAGACACCACCATTGTCGTCGTACCAAGCTGGAATTCTATGACCCCACCAAAGCTGACGAGAAATACACCAATCTTGAATATCACGCATCCAAGCGTTGTACATGTTTTCATATTGTTTAGGCACAATTTCAATTTCGCCATTTGCTACTGCGTCAATGGCAGGTCCAGCGAGAGGTGCCGTGCGAACATACCATTGATCAGTCAATAATGGCTCAATGATCACACCAGAACGATCACCATAGGGTGCAACTAAATCATGTTCTTTTACTTCAACTAAAAAGCCTAAGTCTTCAAACGCGGCAACAATGGCTTTGCGGGCAACAAAACGGTCTAAGCCAGCAAATTCAGCCGGTAATTCAGTGCTATATGCATCTGAAGGCTCGCCATTGTTCTTATAAACTTCGGCGACGGCTAAAATAGCGGCGTTTTTATCTAAGATATTGATTAAGGGTAAATCATGACGTTTACCCACTTCGTTATCATTAAAGTCATGGGCTGGTGTGATTTTTACACAACCAGTACCCTTGGCCATATCGGCATGGTCGTCGCCAACAATTGGAATTAAACGATTAACTAAGGGTAATAAAACATTTTGACCAATCAGGTCTTTATAACGAGGGTCTTCAGGGTTAACTGCTACACCCGTATCACCTAAGACGGTTTCTGGTCGAGTTGTTGCTACGACTAAGTAGTCATGACCTTCAGCCGTTTTTGCGCCGTCAGCTAAAGGATAGCGCAAGTACCACATGTGGCCTTTTTTATCTTTGTTTTCAACTTCTAAATCAGAAATAGCGGTATGGAATTTTGGATCCCAGTTAACTAAACGTTTACCACGATAGATTAAGTCGTCTTCAAATAAGCGCACAAAAACTTCTTGCACGGCTTCAGACATGCCGTCGTCCATCGTGAAACGCTCGCGAGTCCAGTCAATTGAGTTCCCTAAACGGCGCATTTGTTTGCCGATAGTGCCACCTGACTCGTTCTTCCATTCCCACACTTTATCAATGAATGCATCACGACCGTAATCATGACGTGTTTTATCTTCTTCAGCGGCAATTTTTCGTTCTACGACCATCTGTGTTGCTATGCCGGCATGATCCATTCCGGTCTGCCATAAGGTATTTTTACCCTGCATACGTTGATAGCGAATTAAGGTATCCATAATAGTCTGTTGGAACGCGTGTCCCATATGCAAGCTACCGGTAACGTTAGGTGGTGGTATAGCGATGCTATAGCCATCTCCTTCGCCAGTTGGGCTAAAATAACCTTGCTCTTCCCAACTTTGATAAAGAGACTGTTCTATTTCTGAAGGATTGAATGTTTTTTCCATGGGAATGACTACTTAACTTGATTGATGTGCATTAATTGAATTTGACTGTTGTGGCGCGGTTTGATTATCCACTTGAAACCCCCATTGACGATAGCCCTTATAACGCTCTCGAGCCTGCTGTTTTAGGGTTTCATCACTGGGTACAAAATCAACAATGTGTGAAAACTGATTAGCAAAGTTTGGCACTGTGCTGGTTAAATTTATTAAAATAGCGCGACGATTAGTGGGCGGCTGCCAACTAATTTCAACGGCTGCGCCATTTTTAGGGCCTTCGCCCGGTAAATTGTGAGGAACAAAACTGTCAGGTTCAAATGCCCAAAGCAGTTCATCTAATTGATGAGCCGTTTGCTGATCAGCGCAGTAAATAAATATACGTTGATTTTGACGGTAAAAATTAGCAGCCTGCAAACAAGCATGGGCATGGGGCTGTTCAGCCACATGGTCATACTTTGCATTATCGTCAAGCAAATAAAACATTACTTGTGTTTGCATGTTCGCATTGTTCCTTTTATTGCTTTCTTTTAGTTTAAAGCTATTCGCTTTGCTCTGCGCCAGCACGATTCAATAAAAATTGAGTCAACAAACTTACAGGGCGGCCAGTCGACCCTTTTTCTTTACCACCACGCCAAGCTGTACCGGCAATATCAAGATGTGCCCAATGATACTTTTTAGTAAAACGCGCCAAGAAACAGGCAGCAGTTATAGTACCTGCACCTTTACCACCTAAATTGGTAAAGTCGGCAAATGGACTTTCTAGCTGTTCTTGGTACTCTTCCCATAACGGTAAACGCCATGCGCGGTCGCCACTTTGTTCAGAAGCATTCAATAACTCATGTGCTAATGGATTGTGTGTGCTTAATAAACCAGAAGCATGTTTACCTAAAGCAACAACACACGCGCCGGTAAGTGTTGCTACATCAATAACAAGTTCTGGATCAAAACGTTCAACGTAAGTAAGCGCATCACACAACACTAAACGGCCTTCAGCATCAGTATTTAATACCTCAACTGTTTGACCTGACATCGTCGTTAAAATATCGCCAGGACGATAAGCGTCGCCACCGGGCATATTTTCACAACCGGCTAACACACCAATAACGTTAATCGGTAGTTGTAATTCGGCTAAGGCATGCATAGCACCTAAAACACCCGCTGCTCCACCCATGTCATATTTCATTTCATCCATAGCTTCGCCAGGCTTTAATGAAATGCCACCTGAATCAAAAGTAACACCTTTACCGACTAAAACAATGGGGTTAACGTCAGCAGCAGCGCCATTATATTTAATGACACTCATGATCGATTCATTGCGAGAGCCACGACCAACGGCAAGATATGAACTCATGCCCAATGCTTCCATTTCTTTCTCACCAACAATCTCGGTACTGACATTGTCGTAATCGTGTTCTAAAATTTTAGCCTGTTCAGCTAAATAAGCTGGGTTACAAATATTTGGCGGCATATTAGCCACATTTTTACAGGTAGTTATGCCTTCCGAAACAGCAAGCGCATGAGAAATTGCACGTTCGCCCAAGGGTAACTCTCTACGTGTTGGCACATTGAAAACCATTTTACGTAACGGACGGCGAGCTTCAACTTTGCGAGTTTTTAATCCGTGGAAGTTATATAAGCAATCTTGGGTCGCTTCAACGGCTTGGCGCACTTTCCAATAAGTATCTCGACCTTTAACGTGTAATTCTGATAAAAAGCATACTGCTTCCATTGAACCCGTTTCATTTAAGGTACTAATGGTTTTACTGATAATTTGGCGGTATTGGCGTTCATCAAGTTCACGCTCTTTACCACAACCAACCAGTAAAACACGTTCGCTTAAGATATTAGGGACGTGATGAAGCAGTAACATTTGCCCTGATTTACCTTCTAAATCGCCACGACGTAATAAGTTACTGATGTAACCTTCACTAATTTCGTCAAGTTGTTCAGCAATCGCTGAAAGACGGCGAGGTTCAAAAACGCCAACGACTATACAGGCGCTACGTTGCTTTTCGGGACTACCACTTTTTACGTTGAACTCCATGAGCTCTCCTAATTCGTACAAAAACAAGCTGTTTTTAAATGAAATTTACGAGTAAACTTGTTTAAATCTATAAATAATCGATATGCTTACTTTTAAAAGTATTCAGCGACAGGCTATAATTATAGCCTGATGCAAGCGAATTCCCTTCAGAGCAAAAATTAATATTACTTATGAAAACGACAAGTTTACTTAAAAATAGAGCAAATGTCAGAAAAAAACGATGTTTTTATAGGGAATTCTTATGATTATCTTTCGTTATTTACTCAAAGAAGTCGCTAAAACTCAATTAGCGGTATTTTTAGTGTTGATGACTATATTTATCAGTAATAAGTTTGTCAGTATTCTTGATGATGCGGCAGAAGGTGGCACTCCCGGACATTTGGTTATGGTCTTTATTGGCTTGAAAATACCTGATTTAGCGGGAATGATTTTGCCCCTGAGTTTATTTTTGGGGGTTTTACTGGCTTACGGGCGTATTTATGCCGATAGCGAAATGACAGTATTGCATGCCTGTGGAGTCAGTGAATGGTATGTGGTGCGTGTTACGCTTATTTTAAGTTTAATTACGGCCATTTTTACCGGTGTTTTTACCTTATATCTGTCGCCAATGGCTTCGGAATACGAGTATCAAGTTAAAGAACAGCTAGCGACAGATTCGGGTTTAAGTTCTCTTATCGCGGGTCGTTTTCAAACAACAGGTAATGAAAAAGCCGTTGTTTTTATTCATGATAAAAATCGTGATGATAATACCTTTGAAAAGGTTTTTGTTGCACAGTTACCAGATAAAAAAGCCACCGATAAAAGCATTATCAATGCAAGTTTGGTTTATGCACAATCGGGTCAGGTGATTGAAGAAGATAGTGGCTCTCAGCGTTTAGTGCTGAGTGATGGTACGCGTTATCAAAACGATACGAAGAGTAAGGAGTTCAAAGCAGTCTTTTTTGATAAATACTATATTCAAATACAAGATCAAAAAGTGGCGCACAAAAATCGAAAATTAAGGGCTATTCCAACGCCTGATTTATTCAAAGATGACACCGCGCAATATAGTGCTGAAATACATTGGCGTATTGCTTTTCCTATTGCGTGTTTGATCATGACTTTAATCGCAGTACCATTAAGTGTTGTGAACCCAAGGCAGGGGAAGTTTGCTAAAATGTTACCTGCATTATTGTTGTTTTTAGGGTATTTTTTAATGCTTACTGCGGTACGTTCTGGCGTTGAATCTTCAACCATACCTAAAAGTGTAGGGTTATGGCCTGTACACTTTTTTGTATTTGTTTTAGGCGTAAGCTTACTGGTTAAAGATCGCAGTAGCTGGTTGAAAGTGAAAGCTAAATTGCCTCAGTTAATGCGAAACTTTACTCGTAAAGGAATATCATCATAATGCGTATATTAGACATATACATTGGCCGAATTATAGCATCGACGACCTTTATAACATTATCCGTTTTTGTAAGCCTAAGTGGCATAATTAAATTTGTTGAAGAAATTAAAACAGTAACAGAAGGAAAGGGCGATTATGATATTGCTCATGCCGCTTTATTTGTGCTTTATAAAATCCCCCCTGATATTGAAATGTTTTTTCCAATGTCGGCATTGATTGGTGGTTTGATTGGTATGGGCATGCTCGCATCAAACAGTGAACTTGTCGTTATGCAAGCCGCAGGTTTGTCTCGTGTAGATATTATTAAGTCAGTGATGAAATCAGCGACTATTCTTGTGCTTATTAGTATGGCTGTAGGTGAGTGGTTAGCACCTGAAAGTGAATTGGCGGCAAGACAACTCAAAGCACAAGCCATTTCAGGAGGAAGTTTGATTCCCTCTGCTGATGGTACTTGGGCAAAAGATGGCGATTATTTTGTTCATATAGGCGAAGTAGAAGACAAAGGTAAATTAAATGATGTTCAAATATACCGCTTTGACAAATCATTAAAACTAGCCAGTTGGCTGTCTGCAGAGAGTGCCATTTACCAAAAAGATGCCTGGCAGTTACGAGATGTTGTTGATACCCATTTAAATGAAAATAAAATGACTAAAGAGTTATCATCTATTAAAATGTGGACATCGAGTTTAACCCCTGAAAAACTGGGTGTCGTTATGGTAAAACCTGAGCTTTTATCACTACGTGGCTTGTCAGAATATTTAAGTTATTTGGAAGAAAACAATCAAGACCCTAGCCGCTACGTGTTAGCTTTTTGGCGAAAAATAGTTCAACCTTTAACGGTAGCGGTAATGTTATTACTTGCATTATCCTTTGTCTTTGGACCCTTACGATCTGTTTCTATGGGTGCAAGAATTATGATGGGGGTAGCGACGGGGATTTTGTTTTTTATTACTAATGAAGTACTCGGCTCGTTAAGTTTAGTATATCAACTACCTGCGGCTTTTGGGGCGCTAATGCCCAGCTTTATCTTTGTGTCGTTAGCGTTATATTTAATGAATATACGGCCCAGTTAGCTTCAATAAAAAGATCTTATACTGGATAGTGGCTTTGATATAAAGGCATGATAATTTTTATCATGCCTTTATATTTTTGGATTTAGATAATAATCGCTACAAGCGACCACGATTAGCTTCTAACGTTAAAAGCACAACCTCTGTCTTTGTCAGCCTATCTTGTAAACTCAACTTATTTTTACGATCAAAAATTACGTTAAGGTTTCCTAGACCAAGTAGCGTAGGTAGCAATCTTTTTAAGCCAGTAACTTTATTGATTAAAGAACCATCTTGATTTTGAACACGTAAACGCCACGCTTTCATTCCTAATGTTTGACCTGTCTTGGACCAAAACCAAATAAAGAAAAATGATACCCAAGCAAGTTTCCAAAACTCATTTGGCCATTTTAACCAGGCCGTATTGGCGATGGTATCAGAAAAGTGGTCATAGCCTTGCAATCCAAACAAACCAAAGTGAAAACCTAAGTACATGAGTAGAAAAGATATTGCACCTGCGGTCATGTAAACCGCAATGGCAATTAACAGATCATAAACCCAAGAAGCTAAGCGGCGACGAAAACCAGCTCGAGGGAAAGTTTCTACACTATCAGAAGTTACAGATGTCATTAAAAGCCTAAAAGAGTGAATATACAAATTTCAACTATTCTAGCAAAGCTATTGATAAAAATTAACCAATGAAAATTTAAATAATTCTGTAAACATCACAAACGTATAAATATTCAGCAAACAGTCGGCTGAGTAATAAAATATATTGCTAAATAAACTGATGTTCGTATAATGCCGAACAGATTCATTAATGCAGTTATTTTGATGAATAAAAATTTAAGTCTTTGGTAGATATGGTGGTATGTTATCTACCTACAAAGCTTTGCAAAGTTATTTGGTAAATTCAGAAAACTTTGCAAAGCTTAAACAGCTTGAATTCCTTTGCCGCAGTGGTGGAATTGGTAGACACGCCGGATTCAAAATCCGGTTTCGAAAGAAGTGACGGTTCAAGTCCGTCTTGCGGTACCATTATATGAAAGCCCTGATTCTAAAGAGTCGGGGCTTTTTTATTTCCGAAATACAATATTAAAATAATTAATTCATGAACCGCTATAATATGCGTGTTTATTAAATGGTATTAAAAAGGTTTTTACATGGCAGCTACAGCGCACGCACTTCATATATTGGTTAAGCACAAAGAAATTGCCGAAGATATTCTTAAGCAGTTAGGTAAAGGCGCTAAGTTTCAAACGTTAGCTAAAAAATATTCGTCATGCCCGTCTGGTAAAAAGGGCGGTGATTTAGGTGAGTTTAAACGAGGCCAAATGGTACCTCAGTTTGATAAAATAGCGTTTAATGGCGCAATATTAGAACCTCATCTTGTTAAGACTAAATTTGGTTGGCATGTTATTAAAGTGCTTTACCGGACTTAACTTGTAACTACTTTTCTTTAGACATCATTGGTTTAACATCGCGTAGATTTAAGATAAATATTAATAGTTCAACAAATTTTGAATGGAAAGTGTTTGTCGGTAGGGGCAAACCGCTGAAATGACTAAATTACTGTTATTGTCAGTGTTAGTTTTGTAAATAAAATCACAAAGGTTAACCATCACTGGATAAGTTTGGCCATAAATGATGTTGTTAAATGGACTTACAGTGAGGATCTCATGATTTTAAGTCAGTTATGTTGCGGAGATGCAAGCACTCATTATATTGCTTAATCCTATAAGTAATCATTTTTAATAAAATTATAACCCGTTAATATTTTACTATAATTTACTGCATTATCTGTATCGACTTTGCTTTGCTTAATATTGTCCTTTGGTTTATAACTAAATTAATCCTGTTAATAAATTATACTAATTAATGATTAAACAAACGATAAAAATCAATTCTATTCGACTGAGAATAATTTTTTTAATAATTTTGATTTTTACGATTGTATTATTGTTTTTTTCATATTTTTTAAAAGATTTTATTACTGGAGTCGAGCAAGATTTAGGTAAAAAAATGGTGCTTCAACATGCCATTATCAACAAAGAAAAAGTCATTAGTCATTTTACACAAAACTTAAATCTAATTAAACGTTCCTTACTCAATAACACGTATCAAGATTGGATGAAAAATAACGATAATGAAAAATTTAAAGAAAAAGCGATTCAGTCTATTGAAGCCGATTGTCAAGTTATAGAATGTTATGGCTGGTTTATCCTTTCAATTAACCCTCTTACGAGTATTGATTGGAATCAAGGGAGCAATACCATAAAAACGGTTCCGCTTAAATTAGAAGAAAATTCTTGGTTACCAAAGAAGCTAGAAGAAAATAATGAGTTTTACGTCGATGCTGACATTAATACTATTGATGGTAATACCTACGTTTTTTTTGATTATTTAGTAAGGGATAATGATCAAGTGATTGGAACAGTTGGAAGCTACGCACAAGTTTCAACAATTGCTAATCAAATACTCAGTTCCTCTGACCAAGATATTTTAGATGTACTTATTGATAATCATGGTGTATTTCGTACAAGTTTGAATGAAAATACCAGTCGTTACCATCCAACGCTTGCAAAGTTTTTGTATAATAAGGAATGGCATCAAGTCATTGGAGGGGATTTAGATAAAAGTAGTTTAACGCAGCTAAAAAATAATACTAACAGTGATTTAATAAAAACGATTGATATCACAATTAATGAAGTTAGCTATATTGCCGCTATTGTGTATATCGAGGAAATAGAGTGGTATGCAATGAGTTTGTTTTCAAAAAAAGCAATGGAAGGAAGTATTGTTATTATTCCTCTATTATTAGTGGGTGCTTTGTTACTGTTTAGCGTTATTGGACTCACACTTTATTTTTTGAATAAGCTGATTTTTAAGCGACTTATCGTGATGAATAAATCAGTTAATAATATTGCATCAGGTAATTATAAATACTTAATTAAAGATTCTAACTCAGATGAATTAGGTACTTTAGCTCAAGGGATAAACACCATGAGCCAAGAAATTTCAAAAAACTTATCAAAAATAAACTCTCAGAATGATGCGCTAAATGATGCTATTGATAAAGCAAATGCAGCAAATAATGCAAAATCTATTTTTCTCTCTAACATAAGTCATGAAATTAGAACCCCTATGAATGCAGTGTTAGGTTTTGCTGAAATAGGAAGAAAGACTCACTCTTTATCTGAAAAAAATGAATCACTTGACCAAATAGAACTTTCAGGTGGGCACTTGCTCCAAATAATTAACGATGTATTAGACTTTTCTAAAATAGGATCAAAGCAATTGGAGTTGGAAAATATTGGGTTTAGCTTTAGTGCTATTCTTGAAAAAGTCACACAAATCTGTAGGCCTAGTAGTGATAAAAAAAATCTATCGTTCAATATCCTATTAGATGATTCTATACCTAGGAATTTAATTGGTGATCCTCTAAAAATAGAAAAAATCATCATTAATTTGGTTAGCAATGCTATAAAATTTACTGAACATGGCAGTATTGATATAAACACTCGTTTAAAAAAACAAAACGCAAGGGGCGTTATCATCGAAATAAGTGTTAAAGATACAGGAATAGGTATAACGCCAGAACAACAAAAGAACTTATTTATAGTTTTCTCTCAAGCCGATAATTCAATCACCAGAAAGTTTGGTGGCACAGGATTAGGATTAGCAATAAGTAAACAATTAGTTGAATTGATGTGTGGGGGAATAACACTAAAAAGTGAACCTGATAAAGGTACTGAATTCAAACTCACTATCCCGTTAGCATACTCTACTGAAAAGTTAGATAATGAAAAAAAAGAATCATCCTATTTTGATTTAGTAAGGTTAAAAGCGGCTTTTTATGGAAAAAAAATATTGCTAGTTGAAGACAATAGAATTAATCAAATTGTAGCCAAAAAAATGCTAGCGCCATTAAATATTTCAATTGATCTTGCAGAGAATGGCTTACAGGCAGTAGAAAGAATGAGGACAGACACTTATTCGTTAGTGTTAATGGATATACAAATGCCTGAGTTAGACGGACTTCAAGCTACAAAGCAAATTAGAACATTTGATAATGATACTATAATCATAGGTATGTCAGCGCACGCTAGTATCCAAGATACTGAAAAAGCGATTAAATCAGGAATGAATGATTATATGACTAAACCTATTAAACAAGAAAAAGTGTTTTTGATGATGTCAAAATATATCTTTTAGTCTGTAAGTAACTCACACCAATAAATCTTGTCTTTAGAAGCAAAATCACCCGAAGTACAGGGATACGTTTCTTAAACGTTCAATAGCAATAAACTTTATGTTATGCCCACAATAATAAAATTAATACGCTAGTAATAATTAAAGCCATCCCTAAGAACTCTAGTAAAGATATTTTTTCTTTAAATATTCTATAGGTAATAAACAAGGTAATAAAAAACTCAACTTGCCCTAATGCTTTTACGTAAGCGGCATTTTGAAAACTTGCTGCAGTAAACCAACCGATAGAGCCTATGACACTGGTTACGCCAACAAACAAACAAATACGCCAATACTTAACCATTTGCAGTAATTGATTTTTGTCTTGAAAATAGACATAAATAAAAGATATAACTGATTGAACGGTGATCATAAAGACTAACGTGACCGCAGCACTGAGTAGTAAATCGGTTTCTAATGCTAAACTTGATTGTCTTATCAGTAATGTTGTTATGGCCAAACCTAAGCCAGCAGCAAGGCCAAATCCAGCACCCGGGTTACGAAATATATCGTCAAAAGTAAATTTTACTTTTGACGCGAGTAAAACACCGACAACACCAACAGCAACAGAAAACCAACCCAGGTAAGTTAAACTTGTCGAAAAGAGTAAGGTGCCAACAACTGCAACTAGAATAGCCTCTGTTTTTGCTAAACTAGAAGCGACTGAAAAATTACGATATTTAAACGCAATAACTAAGCAGACTGTACCAATTATTTGGGTAAAACAAGCGATTACTGCATATTTTAGGAAGTTTGGATTAATTGTTGGCATGGCTAGCTGGCGATATTCAAGTATCCACCATAGATACAACCAAGCAAAAGGTAACGCATATAAGTAGCGTACGCCAGTAGTTGCCATGGCATTTAGGTGGTTTGAAAGCTGCTTTTGTCCAGCGGTGCGAATGGCTTGCATAAGCGCAGCTAATAAAGTGAAGTAAATCCAAATATCCAAAAAAATTCCTAAATATTATTTTATGCTTGTTTAATAAATAGCTGCAGCGTGAAAGTGATCGTATTACTTTTATCTTGTAGATAAATGAATACCAGCTAACATACAGCGAATAGAGCCCCCAGCGATTTCTATTGTAGATACATTAATAGGGACAATCTTAACGTAATTTTTAATCATCAATATCTGACTTTCAGTCAACGAATTATAGGCTGTTGTAGACATTGTTAAAATATTACCATTAGGTGTAGAAAGCTCTAATGCATTGCCGGCAAATTGACATATTTGCTCATAGGTTAGTTCAATGATTTCTTTATCACTTTGCTGAAAACGATCGATTAAACTTGTGCGTTCGACTAAGTTTTTAACACAATCTAGTCCAATAAGCACAAAGTTAGTCGCCATACTCATTAATACATTGGTATGGTATACGGCCACATTATTATCATCTGTGGCGGTAAATGGAACTGGCTGATAATCGAAGTCCTTACAAAATTGATTTAGCACGCATTCACTCATGCGATTTGAAATAACGGCATAAGCATATCTATTTGAATGGTCTAATACCATAGAGCCTGTGCCTTCCAAAAAAAGATGCTGTTTTTCGAGCATAGAATAATCGACAACTTTATTGACTTGATATTTTTTTGATAATAATTTTATGATTTCAGGGTTCTTTTCTTTGCGACGATTCTCACAATACATGGGGAAAATGCCAATAGTGCCATCTTCATGTGTTGTAAACCAATTGTTCGGAAAAACAGAGTCCGGCGTGTCTTTTGTAAAGTCATCAAAAGCATGGACGGTAACACCATGTGATCTCAATATTTCAATCGTTTTTTGAACCTCTTTTCCTGCTTCTGCTGCAATATATTCAGCTGACATAGCCAGATTTGTCTGTTGAAATACATTATCCGCAGCCGTTTCAGGGTTCGCCATGAAATGGTGCGGACGGATCATAACAACAGCTGAAGGTGATTGATTAGCGTTTTTCATTAAGGTGTCCTTTAAGCTAGAAAAATAACTAGTTAAGTCATGTAAAAAGATTTTTTTGATCGGTAAGCTCAGGCACTAACTCGATAATTTCGCCGATGTTATGTCCCACGATTAGATCCTTGAGTAATCTCAGCGCTGAATAATCTTCCAATGCAAAAACAACCGAATCAAAGATGGTAATATCATCAGCTGAAGTTCTACCAAGGTGCTTGTTAGCAATCACTTGCCAAAATTCAGTAACAGGGTGATCGTTGGCAATTGTTGAATGTCAGTAAAAATAGTCAAAATAATTCCTTGGTTAATTAATAGGAATTATGAACCTTATAAGCGGCAACTATTAGTCTAAGCTTTTCACTAAATTGATAACTAACTATGCAGTTTGCTATGTATTTTTTTTATTTTGATAGGTTTCTTTGTGGCTTGCAGGTTAATTGTGTATGACTCATTAAAATATAATTTTCAATGAGTCATGATTAACTATGATCTAACTTGATGGGAGGAGAGTAAAATACTGGTTTCAGAAGCAGAAATTTCAGGTATTCCTCTTATTCTACATAATATTCTATCAAACTCTTTAAGTGAACTTGTTTGCAACTCAACAAGCATATCCCAACGACCATTAGTTGTATGGATAGTACAGACACTAGGCTCTGACATTAGGGCAAACTTAACATTTTTAGTTGAACTGCCCTTTATTTCAATATTCATATGAGCACGAACCAAAGACATTTTATCATCAGTTTCTGTCGAGACTAATATAGTATAACCTGTGATGATATTGCGCTTCTCTAATTTGGTTAATCTATTTTGTACTGTTGCTCGAGAAACATTAATTTTTTTAGCTAAGTCTGATACAGAGGTACGAGCATCAGTTCGAAGTATACTAATTAATTGTCTGTCGATATTATCAAGTTCGCTCATACTGAAAGAAGACCTTAGCAAATTGTAATTATATTGTGTAATACTAGTTAATTAACGAACTAATTAAAAGCACATGTTTGTGCCACAATAAGTTCATGAATATTCAAAAAAGAATAATATGAAAATAATCTTAATGGGTATAATCGCATTACTGTTAAGTTCAAACGCATTTGCATCCGAGCTAACTATCGATCAACATATTGATCAGCTACTTGTACCTATAGCCGATTTATTTACCCGTATCATTTTTTACAGTGTTGATGTGGCAGGAACTCAGTTCCCGCTCATTGTTATGTGGCTTATCATCGCTGCTGTGATTTTTACGGTCTATTTTGGCTTTCTTAACATTCGTGGATTTTCTCATTCTTGCAAGGTTATACGTGGTGATTTCTCAAATCCTGATGATCCAGGTGAAGTAAGTCACTTTCAAGCATTAACCACCGCACTTTCTGGCACTGTAGGTTTAGGTAATATTGCCGGTGTCGCTATTGCTGTTTCAATTGGTGGGCCTGGCGCGACATTTTGGATGATTGTCGCTGGTTTTATGGGCATGTCTACAAAATTTCTTGAATGTACTTTAGGTGTAAAATATCGGCACATAAATGCGCAAGGACAGGTTCATGGCGGACCTATGTATTATCTTAAAGATGGTTTAGCGGAATTAGGCTTTAAAAAGCTTGGTAAAGTATTAGCGAGTTTCTTTGCTGTTTGTTGTGTAGTGGCATCACTGTGCGGCAGTAATATGCTGCAGTCCAACCAAGCCTTTCAGCAATTTGTTATTGCTATGGGTAATGAAACGAGCTTTTGGGCAGACAAAGGTTGGCTCTTCGGTAGCTTACTCGCTGTTGTGATTGGTGTTGTTATTATTGGTGGTATTAAAAGTATTGCTAAAGTTACTGAAAAAGTAGTGCCCTTAATGGCCGGGCTCTATTTGTCAGCGGCTCTTTTTGTTTTGGCCTATCACTATACAGAAATTCCACATGCGGTTAGCCTTATCGTTAATGGCGCATTCAATCCCATAGGTGTTGTTGGCGGTATTATTGGTGTGATGATTCAAGGCTTTAAACGTTCAACATTTTCAAGTGAAGCTGGTGTTGGTGCCGCTTCAATTGCTCACGCAACCGCCTCTACAAAAGAGCCAGTTAGAGAAGGTTATGTGGCGTTACTTGAACCTTTTATCGATACAATTGTTATCTGTACTATCACTGCATTGGTGATTGTTATTACCGGGGCTTATCAAACAACAGAGGGTATTGATGGGGTTGCGTTAACCTCTAGAGCTTTTGCCAGTGTTATTTGGTGGTTTCCTTATGTGCTTAGTATTGCAGTTTTGATGTTTGCCATTTCAACCATGATTTCATGGGCATATTATGGCTCTATTGCTTGGGGATATTTGGTGGGGGAATCGAAAGTGTTAGACTTGCTTTATAAAGTCGTTTTTTGTATGTGTACAGCCCTAGGTGCTTCAGTAAGTTTAAATGCTGTTATCGCAATTTCAGATTCGATGTTTTTTTCGATGGCTATTGCAAATATCATTGGATTGTATTTATTGGCGCCACAAGTCAAACTTGATTTGAAGCAGTACCAAAAAACATACTGCCCCAAATAATGTAAGGTTAAGTTATTGTTTTAATGTATTTTGATATATCACTAAAATTTAACAGCAAAACCGACCGATATACTTCCCTCAAGCCACATACTATTTTCTAATAAAGCGTGACAGGTGGTTCCTTGACAAAATAGTTGATTATCCTCTTCAATATAGCTTGCGTAACCTCGAAGTTCAGTAACAATTGCGAAGTTACTGGAAAGTTCGTAGCGGGTACCCAAAGCAACCGTGACTGAAGGGTATATTTTGTCTTTATTATCAGTTTCAAAAAATGTTCCACCAATCCCTAATGATACTGTTGAAACATAGCTTTGTTGTTTAAACTGCGCAACACCACTGAAATGTAGATAGGTAACATCAAAGGAATGTACTTGTAAATCAGTCGTACTGATGAAGTTATGACTCACCGTATTGAGTAATATTTGCCCTTGGCCCTTAGGTGAATCTTGCCACGCTATAGCTAAACCATAATTGGTAGCATCATTTACAGCTAAATCAATACTACCTTGACTGGTTACTAAATCGGAACTGAACATCTGCCCTATAAAGGGAGTGATTTCAATATCTCGAGCATCGCTTGAAAAAGGTAAAAGTAATAAAGCGGTATTGATAAATATGATGTAGTTGAAATTCACAGACATTAATAACGTTCGCATTTTATTACCTTTTTCAATAAACAGTAAACAATACTGTTATTATTAGCTTTATTACTAGGAAAATTCAAGCTTTACAATGTTTTAGTTATCTGCAGCTTACCTGCTTGATTATTTAAAAAGATAAGTAATTGTTCAAATATCTCAACACCAATTGTTTGACCTTGGCTGGCAGTTTCTTTATGAGCAGTTACTAATTCAAAGCGGGGTAAAATTTTTGTTATGGTCTGACCATTTTCATTATTTACTATCTGTAATACTCCAGCGTTAACAATAACTTTAGTGATTTGTAATAAGGGAAGTGTCACTTTACCTTGTTGCTCATCCTCAATAACGCTTGTTGCCATAATCAATTGAGGGATATTCTTTTGAACGGTGGATAGCAGTGTTTCTGCATTTAAACTCTCTCTGTTGATATGAAACAATGCGTTTAAGCCATTAATGGTAATACTGTCAATGATGATGACGTCTTCGCTTAAGGTATCTCTGTCAATCACTAAATCAATTGAAGCAATACTAACTGTCGGCTGGGTAGACGCTTTAAAGTTTGTTGGTTGAGAAGGGCTGAACACTAAATTGGTAATGGTACCGCTACTTTGATAGCCCCGCATGGTGACATTTTCAACATTTACATTTTGCTGGCTTAGTTGGGAACCAATATTTTGAAGTTGATTTTTAATATGAAAGTTTAAAGAGTCACTGGCTAAGAACCATAGCGCAGCACCACATGATAATAATAAAACAAAAGCTATGGGTGCAAATTTATTCAAGGGGTAATCCTAGGTGAATAGCAAAAAATTATTATAACGTACTTTTATTATTGAATTTTACTTGGATAAATATTTTATGTGAATCAAGTGTCAACCAGGATGTTTTTTATTCATCTTGATTAAAAACAATACATGATATATAAGATAGCTGAATAATAAAAATCAATAATATTAATAAAGATTCAAAATAATAATAAAAATAAGGATCGTTAATGGTGAATATCAATAAAAAGTTATGGTCATTTAATTTTGGCTGTTTAATTGCGGGTACATTTTTTTGGTTAACCAGTTTTGGTGTTTCTGCTCCAATATTTGAAGTTTTTTATGATTACCCTCATTTTATACTTCATTATTATTCAAGTTTAGTAACCGCCTTTTCAGCTTTTCTACTTACCAGTGTTATTATCTTTATTATGGGGCGTTTTTTTAATGTTTGTGCAAGTGAACATACTTTTTGGTTAGTTTTACCTAGTTTAGGATTTATTATTTTAGCTATGCTCTTTAGTCAATCAATATTGATCACTATGTTGTATGCCGCATTTCCTGCACTTATTGTTATGTTTACTATTGCGATAATGAGACGAATGCCTAAATATAAAAGGCTAGTATAGTGTATGTTAAATTAGGATATATTGTATGCAATAATGGCTTGGTGATATGATAATTCATCTTACTCGCTAATTAGCTATTAAAAAATTACGCAAACTCTTTCAGCGGCAACGTTGAATCGTAATTTACTCTATCCAAAATTAATCAATGCGTTGCAAAAATATTTTACTGAAAATATAATGTTACTTTTCCGTATACATTTTGATATTGAAAACCCTCAAGAAATCCGAGAAATAACATTATTGATAATGCAGGCAAGGCAAGTAGGTGATGTTGATGGTATTAAACTGCTTACAGTAGCCCCACAATTAATAGCAGCACATGCAAGTGTTCGTCGGATTAAAACAGTGTATGTCTGGGGCGAAGTTTATTGAAAGCTCAGCTTGTTTTTCCGCAAATTAAACAGCTAAATATTCACTGCGAAGCCATTGAAAATTTAAAAGAGTTTGCCAATAAGGAGGATACTATTTCTTGTGCTACGCTAAGTACAGAACCATTAATTTGGGGGGGAATGGTTACAAAAAGGTTATATTTAGACATGGTTGCAGATTATCGCCCTGATATATGTGAAATGGATGATCAATGTTTACTACGCTAAAAATTTTTTGTAGATAATATGGAAAGTGCATTACGTGAAACTGGACATTTGGTTATCTCGTTGCAAACTAAAGTGATACTACCTGAACATATTAATGCTGATTTATTTCCCTGTGTAGTCACCAGTATATTTTTGAGAGGAAGTGAGAAGATATTACTATTTTTAAGTCAGTAGTACATGCGTTGGAAGACCTTATCGCGGCTAAGCTTTTTGCAGAATATGTTCATATGAGTTTGTAACGTTAAATATGTTGATTTTAATTGTTTTTTAGTATGTTAATGTTGTTTTTCTATTGACATTAAACAGCATCAATATTTTAATGATGCATATCTTGTTTCAATATTATGGGCACTCTTACCCATATTCTTACTTTTAATTGATGGTGTGATAAATGGATAAATCTGGATCATTTAATAGTAAATTAAGCCGCAGGGTACTTGTTTACATATTGCTCTGTAGTTCTGTACTATCTATTAGCTCAACTTTCCTTCAATTATATGTTAATTATGATGAAAGTCTTACTACACTAAATCAACGATTTGATAATATAGAAACAAGTTATCTTCAGTCTATATCTACAAGTTTATGGGATTTTAACGAACCTCTCGTACAGCAACAGATTCAGGGTATTGTTAAATTACCTGATATTAGCCATGTTAAAATAGTGACTGGCTTTGGTAAAACCTATCAGTTTGGCGATGAAGATATTTCGGCTGACAAAGAGGTAGCATACCCTATTTTTTACAGTGGAAATGATATTGGCGTACTGATTGTTACAGCAAGTTATGACGATATATATCATCGGCTTTGGCAGCAAGCGGGCTTCATACTTACCGCTGAAGTGATTAAAATTTTTATTGTGGCTTTTTTTATTATTTTTATTGTTCATTGGCTTATAACTCGCCATATTTATCATATTACTTATTACTCTCAACAAGTCGCTGCTGAAAAAATAGATTCGCCATTAGTGTTAAACTCGCGGCCCAAAGTTAAAGACGAACTTGATGAACTTGCCGATACTATTAATCACATGCGAACAACATTGAAGAATGATATTTTAAAACTTGAAGATGCTGAAAATGCATTAATTAACCTTAACGGTGAACTTGAGGTAAAGGTTTATGATCGCACGTCTAAGTTGGCATCGAGTAATAATCAGTTACAGCAATCATTAGACGATTTAACTTTAGCAAAAGATCAATTAGTACAATCAGAAAAAATGGCTTCTTTAGGGCAGCTTGTTGCTGGTGTTGCGCACGAAGTAAATACCCCTTTGGGGATTTGTGTCACTTCAATTACAGCTTTGAAAGAAAAAGTGTTGGAATTAAACCACTCAGTAGAAACTGAAAACCTGACAAAATCACACTTAACCAAAACGCTTGATCTATTGATTGAATACCAAAATATTATTGAAAGGAGTTTGAACAAAGCGGTTGAATTAATTAGGGGGTTTAAATCAGTTGCCGTTGAACAGCATACAGACCCTGAATTGAAAATTAATTTATCCACTCATGTGAATGATGTTGTCAACACAGTAAAAACACTTTTCAAACGTAAAAATTATACGATTAATATTGAAGTAGACAAAAAAATCAATTTAATAACCTACCCAAGCGCATGGAATCAAATTCTCACTAATTTTTTAACAAACTCTCATATACATGGCTTTGATGGAATCGAAAATGGTGAGATATCTATAAAATTTGTTGCGTATAATCGCTTTTTAACGCTCACTTATAGCGATAATGGCAAGGGCTTACATGGTAGTGTGGTCAACCGTATCTTTGATCCTTTTGTCACGACTAAACGTGGTCAAGGTGGTTCAGGATTGGGCATGAATATTGTTTATAACTTAGTCGATGCAAAATTAAAAGGCACCATTAAATGTTTAGAAACAACACAGGGGTGTAGTTTTGAAGTTAAGGTGCCGATAAAAAATAAAAAAGGAGCGCTTGAAGCATAGATTGTCTATTTAAGTAAAACGCAAAAAAGCCGTCAAGGCTTTTTTAGTGTTCGTTAATACCCGCCTGATATTATTTCTGTTTTAATCTAGCGTAGATAATTGGTTAATTGATTTATCAGTATCGTCTACAAATAATACTGAAATAAACTGCTGCAATTTATCATTAAAGATGATGGCAAGCTCAAAGTATTCGTTTTTAGTTGTTGTTTTGCATGTGCTATATTCTGTTATTCCATTGTCAGGTTTTAACAATGGTTTTACTTTTTCGCCACCTTCATTAGCCAATTCAGAAAAAGCTGTCATACAAGTGACACTCTTAAATTTTTGGTTAATTTGAATTGTTTTTGATTCTGCTGATGCAGTCGAAAGTGTACAGCACAATCCAATGATACTGAATATGGCACTCAAGGCTACCGTTTTAAATTGTGATTTCATGTTGCGATCCTCGTCTTATAAATTCACAGAGCATTACTATTGTAACTAAAATGTGTACACATTAACTATAAATTGTAAAAAAACATATTGCTAGGGGTTTAAGCTCAATGGTTAAAAAATTGGGTTTAATAGCCTAAATACGCATACACTTGTTATAAATTATCAATAAATAGATGCAGTCATAGTAGACAGGTAATTACCGTGTAAAGTTTCACCGGGCTGAAAATAAAAAAAGAAATATTGTGATAAATATTTCTTTTTATAATGAGAGCCCAAATAAATTAACTATGCTGTTTTACCTTAAGACGATAGCTATGTAATAGAGGCTCTGTATAACCATTAACCTGTTTAGTACCTAAAAAGACTAAATCACAAGCGGCTTTAAAAGCGATACTATTTTCAAAATCATGTGCCATGGATAAATAGTTAGCATCATTTTCATTTTGACTATCGACTACTTTGGCCATTTTCTTCAAACTGGCTAAAACTTGCTCTTCACTGCACACTTTATGGGTTAGCCAGTTTGCCATATGTTGACTGGAGATACGTAAAGTTGCTCTGTCCTCCATTAAGCCAACATTATTAATATCAAGTACTTTTGAACAACCCACACCTTGATCAATCCATCGAACGACATAACCTAAAATCCCTTGTGCGTTATTGTCTAGTTCATCAGATATCTCTTGATCACTCCAGTCAGTATTTTTAGCCAGAGGAATTGTTAAAATATCATCTAGGCTAGCGGGCAAACGTGCTGATAATTCTTTTTGTAGAGCGAATACATTCTCTCTATGGTAATGCAAAGCATGTAGGGTTGCCGCTGTAGGGGAGGGAACCCAAGCCGTATTTGCGCCTGCTTGAACATGATTTATTTTAGTTGCTAGCATATTCAACATTTGGTCTGGAATTGGCCACATGCCTTTACCTATTTGTGCTTTACCACTGAAACCACAAGCTAAGCCAACATCAACATTGTTATCTTCATAAGCAGCTATCCACGGTGTTAATTTGATATCTGCTTTTTTGGCCATGATACCTGCTGCCATTGAAGTATGAATTTCATCTCCGGTGCGATCTAAAAAGCCTGTATTAATGAAGACCACACGAGATTTTGCTTCGGCGATACAAGCTTTTAAATTAACACTGGTACGGCGCTCTTCATCCATAATGCCCATTTTTATGGTGTTCTTTGCTAAATTTAATGCATTTTCTACTTGCTCAAATAAAGTATTTGCAAAAGCAACTTCTTCCGGGCCATGCATTTTAGGTTTAACAATATAAATAGATTTTTCTGCACTATTACAATAGAGAGCTTTTTCTGAAGTGCTCTCTAAATTGGTGGTAGCAATCAATGAGGTAACCATGGCATCAACAATGCCTTCAGGCACTTCAGAGCCGTCAGCTAATAATATGGCATTATTTGTCATTAGGTGGCCAACATTTCGAACAAACATTAAGCTACGACCTTTCAGTGTTAAACTTTTACCATCAATTTGATGATACTTTCTATCAGCCGCCATTTCTCGTTGAATTTTTTTGCCATTCTTCGTGAGTGTCGTGGTTAAGTTGCCTTGCATTAAACCTAACCAGTTTTTATAAGCAATGACTTTATCTTCTGCATCTACCGCTGCCACAGAATCTTCGCAGTCCATGATGGTGGTTAAAGCCGATTCAAGAGTGATGTCAGAAATACCGGCATTGTCACTTTTTGCTATTTCACTTATTTCATCAAAGTTAATCTCAAAATGTAATCCATTATGTTCAAATAAGAGTGCTTTGGGGGTTTTAGAGTCCCCCTGGTAGCCTTTAAAAGCATCAGGTTTTTTCAGTTCCGCTATAGCACCATTTTCAAGCTGAATTGATAATTGAGCACCTGATATTCTATATTGGTTTGCGTGCGCATGACTTCCTTGTGTAAGTGGAATGCTTTGATCTAAAAACTGTCGTGCAAATTCAATGACTTTTTGGCCACGAGCAGGGTTGTAAGCCATCGAATTTTCAGCACCATTTTCTTCAGCAATAACGTCACTACCATAAAGTGCATCATATAAACTGCCCCAACGTGCATTTACGGCATTAAGTGCAAATCTAGCATTCATTATGGGAACCACTAATTGGGGCCCCGCCATTGTTGCTAATTCAGCATCTACATTTTGTGTCGTTATTTTGAAATCTGCTACCTCAGGTACAAGATAATTAATGTCGTTCAGAAAACGTTTGTAGGCAGAAAAATCAAATTTATCGCCAAAGTTATTCTGATGCCAACAATCTATTTTTTCTTGTAAATCATCACGCTTTATTAATAAAGATTTATTAATAGGACTCAGTTCTTCAATAATCACTGAAAAACGTTGCCAAAATTCAGTAGGCGAAATTGTACTATGAGGAAGTACATCTTGTTCAATAAAGTGATGTAAACATTGAGCTACTTGTATATTTTGGGTCTTTACATATTGGGTCATCATACTTTCCTCTTGTGCAATAATTCACGCAAGTTGTTATTTGAATGTTGTGTCATGGCGTAAAATTTTTTAAATCGCCCTTAAAAATAGGCATAAAACATAATTAATGACGTTATCTAAGTGCAATGTAGGAGGTATTATTTTTTCATGCAATAGCTGACAATTATTATGTGGGTGGGCTAACTTACTGTTTTTTATTTAACATATAAGTCTACCTTGGTAATTCATTGATAAACAAAGAGTCTTTTGTTTTTTGTTTTGTTTTTTCATTAAGTGACAATAATTATTGTTATTTATAATAGTTATCATAAATATTATGAATGTAAGTTGTTTTATTTGTTTTTTCTGTGAATGTTAGTTTAACGGCATAATAAACTTTATCGGTTAAACAAATAACACACGAGCTCTTTATACGATTAATCCAAGCTACTGTAAAAAATGGGCTAGTGTATTAATGATTAAAGGGCTAAATATTGCAGTAACTACCGCTGAAATAATCAATGCTAAAGAGCTGTAGGCGGCATGCTCATAACTCACCTTACTGATTGTTGCTGTGCCAAGTGCGTGGCTGGCGGCACCAATTGCTAGTCCTTGCGCTTTAGCAGAGGTAACATTGATCAATGAAAGCCAAGGTGGGCCTAATAGAGCACCAAATAATCCAGCTAAAATAATCGCAAATGCGGTGATTGAATTATTGCCATTTAGCTGCTCTGTTAATGCAATACCTATAGGTGTTGTCACTGACTTTAAAGAAAGCGAGACGGCAATATCATATTGATTAATTATCCATAAAGTCATAATAAAACTTATAGAAATAGCAATAAAAACACCCATCAATAACAGTATTAATATATGTCGCCATTGTTTTCTAATGGTTTGAAGGTGCTGATATAGCGGGAATCCCAGAGCAACAACAGCAGGTTCTAAGAGTTTATTTAATGGATAAGTGGCTTGATAATATTGTTCGAACGGCACGTTAAAAAATAATAAAAGGGGGATCAGCGTTAGAATCGATAACAGCATTGGATTTAGCCATGCTTTTTTTAATGATTTTTGAAGGCGAGCATAAACTTGATAAACTGCAATAGTAAGCACTATATAGAGTAAGCCGGCGCTTAGCGTCGTTATAAATGTTGGACTTATCATTTGCTCAGCCCTTCATCGTCTACTGACGCTTGTTTATTAAGTTGTCGCTGATAGCTGAGCCCAACGAAGGTGAGCAATAAAAATGTAGTCAAAAATATGATCGCCACTAAGGCAAAGCCATGATTCTTGATGAGTTCAAAATGATTAATTATTCCTACCCCTGCGGGAACAAAGCACACTGCCATGTTAGCAAGCGCCCATTCAATACAGGGTTGAATTCGTTTAGCATTAAGAAGTCGATAATGAAGTAAAGCGGTAAACATCATCATGCCATATAAACTTGCAGGCAGAATTGGCAAAAAAATCTCAATTGCTTTCCCTGTTAGCAAACAAATACCCACCGACAAGATACTGTAAATTATATGACCTATCATTTTTTATATTACCCTTGTTCTGCCGCCTCTATAACCAATTGTCTAAACCAAATGTGGCTAGCATCATGGTGTAATAACGGGCTCCAAATCATTTTTAATTCGATATCTGGAATGTCAAAAGGGGGGGGGACAATTGTATATTTATGATCATCTTTATGAAGCATTGCTGCTTTTGTAGGTAGAGTAGCAATTAAGCCGTCTTCATAGGCGAGTTGCATGGCGACATGATAATTACGGGTAAAGACCTTTATATCTCGGTGCTTACCTAAACGGGCCAACGCTTCATCTACCCATCCTAATTTTTGTACATCTTTAGGGTCCATGCCCACGCCAACCCCAAAGCCTGTCTTTGATACCCAAACATGTTTTGATGAAAGGTATGTGTCTAAATTAAATTCGGCAACATAAGGGCTCTCAGCACTCAACAAACATGAGAATGAATCACGCCATATTGTTTTTTGATGAAAAGACTGTGGTAATTCATCAAAACGATTTATGGCCATGTCAATTTTCCCGGCTTCAACATCATGAAAAGTTACATCACTTGGTGTCATAATATCAATGGTGACATTTGGAGCAATTTCATTGATCTTTCTTAATAAACGTGGCAATAACGTTGAAGCAGCATAATCACTCGCCATAATACGGAAAACACGTTGGCTATGCTTTTCATTAAATTCTTCTTCGCCTTGCAGTGCCTCTTCAAGTTCTAATAAAATTTTTCTGATCACCGGCGCTAAAGCTCTAGAGCGTTCCGTGGGCACCATACCGTCTGATGTTCTTACTAATATCGGATCGTTAAACAAATTTCTGAGTCTTTTTAAACCGTTACTCATAGCTGGCTGGGTAATATTAAGCTGGCTTGCTGAGCGGGTAACATTTTTTTCTCTAAGTAAAACATCAAGATAAATAAGTAGGTTTAAATCAATTTTAGCAATATTCATAGTTTTTATGACCAATAGAAATAATATAACTAATGTATATGTCACGAGCAGAAAAATAAATCAAGAAGTTTTCAGTACTAAATAAAATTTTAGATCTAATTTTTTAAGACTAAAGTCTTGTTTTTTGTTTTTTACTCATTGAAAAATATGAATATATATTTTTATGTGATTATGTATTTATCTTGTGAATGGTAGTGATAGATATTATATATTTTAAGAATACTCTCAGTATGTTCTAGACTTTGTGTTGTTCGGTATGTTTGCTTTCATATTTACTTTCATCACAAATGCTAAAGCGAACAACACCATTTAAAAAAATTACAGACTCTTGGAGAGTAACATGTCTAATTATCAAAGTGCGATAGAAGCAGTTCAAGCAATTAAAGCCAATGCAGGAAGCTCTTGGGATGCTATAAACCCAGAGTCAGTTGCTCGTATGCGTGCACAAAACAGATTTAAAACTGGTTTAGAGATTGCTCAATATACTGCAGACATTATGCGCAGTGATATGGCTGCTTTCGATGCTGACAGCTCTAAGTACACTCAATCGTTAGGTTGCTGGCATGGTTTTATTGGCCAACAAAAAATGATTTCTATTAAGAAACATTTTGATGGTCAAACAGACCGTCGTTACTTATACCTTTCAGGTTGGATGGTTGCTGCATTGCGTAGCGAATTCGGTCCTCTTCCTGACCAATCAATGCATGAAAAAACCTCAGTAGCTTCTTTGGTTGCCGAACTTTACACTTTCTTACGTCAAGCAGATGCCCGTGAACTTGGTGGTCTTTTCCGTGAACTAGACGCTGCAAGCGATGGCGATAAAGCCGCTATTCAGTACAAAATTGATAATCACGTTACACATGTTGTGCCAATTATTGCCGATATCGATGCCGGTTTTGGTAATGCTGAAGCGACTTACATCATGGCTAAGCAAATGATTGAAGCTGGCGCTTGTGCCCTTCAAATAGAAAACCAAGTGGCTGATGAAAAACAATGTGGACATCAAGATGGTAAAGTGACTGTTCCTCATGCTGATTTTCATTCAAAAATTCGCGCATTGCGTCATGCATTTTTAGAACTAGGTATTGATAACGGTATTATCGTTTCACGTACAGATTCTGAAGGTGCTGGCCTGACTAAAGAAATCGCGGTTGTTAAAGAGCCAGGCGATCAAGGTGATATTTATAACTCTTTCCTAGACGTTGAAGAAATTGACGTAAGCGATATGGCTGAAGGCGATGTGTGTTTCAACCGTAATGGTAAGTTAGTTCGACCTAAACGTTTACCTTCTGGTTTATACCAATTCCGTCAAGGTACGGGTGAAGAGCGTTGTGTATTTGACAGTATTGAAGCGATTAAAGCTGGCGCAGATTTGCTATGGATAGAAACAGCAACACCAAACGTTGCTGACATTACTGCAATGATGAATGAAGTGCGTAAAGAAATTCCAGATGCTAAGCTTGTTTATAACAACAGCCCATCATTTAACTGGACACTTAACTTCCGTCAACAAGCATACGATACCATGGTTGCTGCTGGTGAAGATGTATCAAACTATGTTCGTGCTGATTTAATGAATGTTGATTACGATACGACTGAGTTAGCTGCATCAGCAGATGACAAAATTCGTAGCTTCCAATCAGATACAGCACGCGAAGCAGGTATTTTCCATCACTTGATTACATTACCTACTTATCATACGGCTGCGTTATCTACGGATAACCTTGCTAAAGAATACTTCGGTGACCAAGGTATGTTGGGTTATGTTGAAGGTGTTCAACGTAAAGAAATTCGTCAAGGTATCGCCTGTGTTAAACATCAAAACATGTCTGGTTCAGACATGGGTGATGACCATAAAGAATACTTTGCCGGTGAGAATGCCCTTAAAGCGGGCGGAGCGAACAACACTTCTAACCAGTTCTCATAATAATTAAAAACAGTTTTCTCTAGAAGTAAAAACCGAATAACATTTATTGTTATTCGGTTTTTTTATGTACAGGATGTACGGTATGTCGTGGTGCCATGGATGGCAATGAGCGGCGAATGGTCAGGATGTACGGTCATGATTTTTGTTCCAGACAAATCGTAAGTACCTACATCGATGTAGGCAATGTCGTGGTGCCAATGAATAACTCATATTTAACTTTACCCATATTCAAAAGAATCATTACCCTCTCTTTATTTAAAAAAATACCTATATAAACAAGTTACTAAAGTTAATTTCGTTTTATTTAAAATAAGTTGTAATAAAACGCTTAAGGCTGAGACTATATGTTCGATATTTTAAAAGGAATAAAATAATGAATAGAAAATGGCAAAGTCTTCTTGCATTAAGCTTACTGAGTTTTAGCTCACTACTCTTGGCTGATGATGCAGAGACACAAAACAATAATAATGAAGTGTTAACTTTGGAAAACTGCCACCTAAAAGGCATTAAGTCACAAGTTCAATGTGGCAAATTACAAGTACCCGAAAATTATAGTCTACCAAATGGCGAACAAATAGCGGTTAACTTTGCGGTATTACCTGCAATTGATAATAGTCAAAATAAAACCCCTTTAATGTTCTTGGCAGGCGGACCAGGACAAGCAGCGGTTGAATTAGCGGCACATATATTTACAACGTTTAGTGAAATAAGAAAATCGCACGACATTATTTTAGTTGATCAACGTGGTACAGGAAAATCTCATCCGCTAGAGTGTGACGAAAATACGGTAAGCAATGTTTATGAAATTATTCCTGAAGATTTTTCAGCACAAGAGATCAAAGATTGTATTGCACAATTTAAAGGCGACTTAAGTCAATATAACTCAGAAAATGCCATTCGTGATTTTGATGCCGTTCGTCGTGCGTTAAATCATAACAAAATTAATATTTATGGTGGTTCTTACGGTACACGAGCAGCTCTAGTCTATATGCGCATGTTTCCAGACGCACTTAACAGTGTGGTATTAGATAGTGTAGGACCGATTGAAGTGCCTATTGGCGCTTTTGGTCAAAGCTCAGCCCGTTCATTTAATTTATTACTTGAAAATTGTAAGCAAGATGAAAGCTGTAACAAAGCTTACCCAGCACTCGCCGATGAATTTAAAGCTGTTGTTGCCCGGTTAGAGCAAGCATCCGTTAAGATTGAAATAGCTCATCCACGTTTAGGCTCAAAAACTGATTTTGTGTTAAGTCGTAGTAAGTTCATTAGTAATATACTTATGCAGTTATATTCGATGGAAACACGACCTTTAGTGCCATTGGTTATTCATCAAGCCTTTTTAGGTAATTATCAACCTCTGGTTGGTTTAATTGCGATGTCAGATGGTGGCATGGGCATGTATGTTGGTTTAACGTTAAACATTGTCTGTAATGAAGATTTCCCTAAAATTAGCGCTGAAATGTTTGCCGCTGATGCGCAGAACGACTTCGGAGGTAGTGAAAGCCATAATGCGTGGTTGCAAGCTTGCCCGTTATGGCCTAAATACTCGGTGAGTAACGAATTCTACCAAAGCGTAACCGCAAATATTCCAACCCTTATTTTATCAGGTAGTTTAGACCCGGTAACACCACCAAGTAATGGCGATAAATCTGCAGCAACGTTACCTAATAACCATCATATCATTTCAAAAAACAGTGCGCATATTGTTGCTTCAACAGATTGTGGGGTTGATATCGTTAATGAATTTCTAGAAACACTTGATCCTAATAATTTAGATGAGTCGTGTTTAGCTGAACTAAAAAGTGTAACGTTTATGACCCATCTAAACGGCACCCTATAAGGATATTATTATGATTGAAGTTAAAAACTTACATAAAAGTTTTATTGATAAAAAGAATACAGTAAAAGCGCTTGATGGTTTGTCGTTTACGGCAAAAGATGGTGAGATAACCGGAATATTAGGTCCTAACGGAGCAGGTAAAACAACTTGTTTACGAACCCTTTATGGTTTACTTAAAGCGGATGAAGGCTCGGTATTGGTTGATGGTTTAAATGTATTAGAAGACCCCTTAGCGGTTAGGCAGCAACTGGGTGTTTTCCCTGACAAATTTGGTTTATACGAGCGCTTAACCGCTTACGAACAAGTGGACTACTTTGCGAGTCTTCATGGTATGCAAGGGGCAAAGAAAAAAGCGGCGATAGCACAAATTTTTAAAGATTTAGACATGGAAGAATTAGCCCACCGTAAAACAGTAGGATTTTCTCAAGGACAGCGAATGAAAGTCACTTTAGCTCAGGCTTTAGTGCACCAACCGAAAAACTTTGTCCTTGATGAGCCCACGCGTGGTCTTGATGTAATGAGTACACGAGTTTTACGTAACCATTTAGCGAAATTTAAAGAAAAAGGTCATTGTATTTTATTTTCATCACACGTCATGCAAGAAGTTGCCGCGTTATGTGATCGCGTGATTATTGTTTCCAATGGTAAATTAGCTGCTCAAGGTACTCCGCAAGAACTTTGTGACTTGGCTGGAGAAAAATTATTAGAAGATGCGTTTGTTAAATTAATTGGTTCAGATGAAGGAGTAGCCGCATGATCCAGTTTAAAGCGTTATTAATTAAAGAATTAAGAGAAGCGTTTCGTGATAAACGCGCACTGATGGTTGCGTTAAGTATGAGTTTTTTATTACCTATAGGCTTAATGGTTGCGTTTAATATCATCATTGAAAAAAATGTTGATAATCCTGCAATTTATGTAAAATTTACAGGTAGTGAACATGCCCCTAAATTGATTGAGTCACTTAAAGATACCAATATCTTGTCATTTGCTGATGTACCAGCAGAAAATAAACGTCAATGGGATCTACAAAGTATCGAGCTTGTTATTCCCGATACTTTTGCCAAAGATATGGCTACAGGTTTACCTATTGATGTTATTTTACGTGCTGATTCAAATGAACAGTCTTTACTGACACCCTTGATGCGTATTAAAGCTAACGTAAGTGCATACTCTACAAGCATAGGTTATAAACGCTTAATAGTACGCGGAGTTGATCCTAAATTATTACAACCTATCGTACTACAAGAACAAGATATGGCATTGCCTAGCAGCACTGTGATGATTATCTCATTATTTTTAGGGCTGTATTTGATCCTGACCGCTTTTATGTCCGGCTTATCTATTTCTATAGATTCTAGTGCCGGGGAGCGAGAAAGAAATGTGCTAGAAATGTTACTTTGCCAACCAGTAACGACACTTAAGATTGTATTGGCAAAGTTATTTTGTTCGAGCTCGGTATCAATTCTTGCGATAGTTGTGATGCTAGTGTTGACATCCATAGCAATGGATTTTGTTGATTTAACTAAAATAGGGGCAACATTTAGCATTGATGCGTTTACTTTTATCGCCTTGTTAATGTTGCTGATACCACTTTGCTTTTTAGCATCTGCGTTGCAGTTGTTTTTATCTTTTCAGGCAAAATCATTTAAAGAAGCACAGTCAACGGTAACCATGTTAATAATGGTGCCTAGCTTTATTCCTTTTGTCATGTCTATGATGGATAGTAAGCCTGTCTGGCTTGAGTGGCTTCCTATTTCAGGCCAATCAATTATTATGGAGGACTTATTTAAAGGTCTACCTGTGGATTGGGCGACGTTGGCAATTACCAGTAGTAACACCTTAATATTAACTGTTGCTGTTATTTTAGGATTGGCACAAATCTTAAAATCTGAAAAAGTTGTTATGTCTCTAAGTTAATAGAGTATATACAGCGTTGGTGTTTAGATGAATAACTCGATAGAATTAACAATAGAGGAACAAGACCGTTCTAAAACGGCGTATAGTAATTTATTGAGTTATTCTTTGAACCCAACTTCAGATTATCAAAAAGTATTCACGCAGTGGATGACAGCGTATGAAAAGCTACTCCGTCATATCATTAACGGCTTTGAAGCAAAACCGGCTATTCAAGATGAGCTTTTTCAAGAGATAGCCCTCAATATTTGGCGGGCACTGCCTAATTTTAGAAACGATTCAGCAGTGAAAACATTTGTTGCACGAATTGCTCATAATGTTTTAGCGACTCATGTGGCAAAAGCGGTTAAATCCATAAAGGCTGACCAAGATATTGATGAATTAAGTCAAGAGGCTGAACACGACCAAATTCAGCCTACACCTTATCAAAGCTTAGATAAACAGCAAAGGCAACAGCGTTTAGCACAAGCAATCAGGCAACTTAAACTGGATCAGCAGCAAGTGATAACCCTCGCTCTTGAAGGGATGAGTTATCAGGAAATTTCTGAGGTGTTAGTGATCACCACAAACCTTGTCGGCGTGCGATTACAGCGTGCAAAAAAGGCTTTAGCACAATTGTTGGAAACGTTATGAACGATAAAGAATCCCCTTTGAATGAAAAAAGCAAAGTAACTTTGCAGACAAAAACTCAAGCAGAGACAATACTTGATGTGATCAGTTTACCAGAGAAGGCTAACAGTGTCCCACCTGAGCCTGCTATGTTCGATGAGCAGTGGGCTGAAATGGCGCAAGACTGGCAAAGCCAACCGACGGCTAAAACTGATATTGCTAAATTACTTAAGCAAACAAAGCAAAGAACTGTTTGGGCAAAGCGTTTGTTAGCCATAGATATTATCGCCACAGTGGGTATGGTTTTAGCCGCTTTATATATGTGGCTTACGGGGTCGGAAGATCAAGCAACTATAATTTACTTTGGCATCGGTAGTTTTTTGTCTGTTGTATTTGTTTACTTCGCGATTAACATTCGACTGGCTGCATGGAAAGTTAATTGTGGTAGTCCGGATAAAGCGATTGATCACGCTATTTCTGGCTGTCTGTCTTCTATTAGCTATATTAAGTTAATTAAATTATCATTCTTTGTTTTTTTACCCTTTGTCAATTGGTATATTTTTACCATGAGTGAGCAAGAAAGTCAGTCACCTGTTTTAGGTTTGGTGTTAATGAATGTATTTGTTCTTTTAATATCGGCTATTACTCATTATTTTCATGTAAAAAGGCGTAACGAATTAAAACAGTTACAGGGACTTCTTTCAAAATAAAATATGGGTAATTCATATAAAGTTAGATTATGTTTTGTTTTTACGTTTTATGTTGTTTAAAATTCCTTGTTATTGTTTTTTTTCTTGGTTATATTCTGTCATACTAAAAGTATTGTTCGAGACTTTAAAAGTTTTTATCAAGAATAACAAAAACACTTACGGCATATTAGATGAATAAATGAGCTAAGAATTGTACCTTTACTCGTGTACAACTAAGCTGATTTGAGGCAAAATATGTCGCATAAATTTTGCTATCCATTAGACAATTGTCTGTAACAGCCTTGGCTGAATTATTGAGGAAAAACCATGTTTACACGTGATATGAATATTGCTGATTTTGACCCTGAACTTTATCAAGCGATGAGCAATGAGAAAGTTCGTCAAGAAGAGCACATTGAACTTATTGCTTCAGAAAATTACTGTAGTCCTCGTGTGCTTGAAGCACAAGGTTCTCAATTAACCAATAAGTATGCGGAAGGTTACCCTGGCAAGCGTTATTACGGCGGCTGCGAATTTGTAGATATTGCTGAACAGTTAGCCATTGACCGTGCCAAAGAATTATTTGGTGCCACTTACGCTAATGTACAACCACATGCTGGCTCTCAAGCTAATGCAGCTGTATTTCAAGCCTTAGTTACACCCGGTGGTAAAGTATTGGGCATGAGCTTAGCGCATGGTGGTCATTTAACACACGGTTCACATGTGAGCTTTTCAGGTAAATCTTACGAAGCTTTTCAATATGGTCTTCACCCTGAAACAGGCGATATCGATTACGAAGAAATGGAACGCTTAGCACAAGAACATAAACCAGAAATGATCATTGGTGGTTTTTCTGCATTCTCTGGTGTTGTTGATTGGGCGCGTATGCGTAAAATCGCTGATGGCGTTGGCGCTTACTTCTTCGTAGATATGGCTCACGTTGCTGGTTTAATTGCAGCAGGTCTATACCCAAATCCAGTTCCACATGCTCATGTTGTTACAACAACAACGCATAAAACATTAGCTGGCCCTCGTGGTGGTTTAATTATTTCAGGTTGTGACGACGAAGCTATTTATAAAAAATTGAATTCTGCTGTCTTCCCAGGTGGCCAAGGTGGCCCATTAATGCACATTATTGCGGCTAAAGCGGTAGCATTTAAAGAAGCATTAGAGCCTGAATTTAAAGTATACCAACAAAATGTTTTAGATAACGCTAAAGCGATGGTTGCTGTTCTTCAAGAACGTGGTTATAAAGTTGTTTCTAACGGTACTGAAAATCACTTGTTATTACTTGATTTAATCGATAAAGATATTACGGGTAAAGATGCTGATGCTGCATTAGGCCGTGCACATATTACGGTTAATAAAAACTCAGTACCCAACGACCCTCGTTCTCCGTTTGTAACGTCTGGTTTGCGTTTAGGTACTCCTGCGATTACACGTCGTGGTTTTGGTATCGTTGAAACCAAAGCATTAACAGGTTGGATTTGTGATATTTTAGACGACATTAACAATGAAGATACGATCAGTAAAGTACAAGCAAGTGTTAAAGAACTTTGTGCACGCTTCCCTGTTTACGCATAAGTTAAGTTTATGTTGAGCATAAAAACTCAAGATAAATAAGTTGATGTAACAACAGCTTAATTAGATTAAAATGGCCGCATTAGCGGCCATTATTGTTTCTAACGTATAAACAGAGCTATTTGCTGATAAAACCCAATCAATAACGTTTTTACACTGAAAAACTTATTGGAATAGGTATAAATAATTTTATTGGAGCTTCCCATGTATTGTCCTTTTTGCCGAGCGGTAGACACCAAAGTTATTGATTCTCGTTTGGTCTCTGATGGTCATCAAGTTCGCCGTCGCCGCGAATGTCTCGCTTGTCATGAGCGCTACACTACTTTTGAAACCGCTGAATTAGTCATGCCGCGTATTATCAAAAATGGTGGGTCGCGTGAACCTTTCAATGAAGACAAAATGCGAAATGGCTTAGTGAGAGCTTTAGAGAAGCGCCCCGTTAGTGTCGAACAAGTCGAACTCTCAATTAATAAAGTGAAATCAAAGCTGCGTGCTACTGGTGAAAGAGAAGTCTCGAGTGGCCTACTTGGCAATATCATTATGGAACAATTAAAAGATTTAGATAAAGTCGCTTACGTTCGTTTTGCGTCGGTTTATCGATCTTTTGAAGATATTCGTGAGTTCAGTGAAGAAATTGCCCGTTTAGGTGATGAAAAATAATATGAGCCAATTTTCTAGTGACGATTATCACTTTATGCAACGTGCCATCATGCTTGCCAAGGAAGGGCACTTTACTACCTCTCCTAATCCGCGAGTGGGTTGTGTCTTGGTTAATAAAGGGAAAGTTGTTGGTGAAGGTTATCATCAAAAAGCGGGTGAAGGTCATGCCGAAGTTAATGCCTTAACAATGGCTGGTGAGAAGGCAAAAGGCGCAACCGCTTATGTAACCCTTGAGCCTTGTAGCCACTATGGTCGAACGCCACCATGTGCTGAAGGGTTAATCAACGCGGGTGTCAAACACGTTGTAGCGGCAATGGTTGACCCAAACCCTAAAGTTGCGGGTAATGGCTTGAAAATGCTAGAGCAAGCAGGCATTTCTACGCAACATGGTTTACTAACCGCTGCAGCTGAAGCATTAAATATCGGTTTTATAAAACAAATGACGAGCGGTTTACCGTATGTTCGTTGCAAATTAGCGGCAAGCCTAGATGGAAAAACCGCCATGAAAAATGGAGAAAGTAAATGGATAACTTCTCCACAAGCTCGACAAGACGTTCAGCGTTTACGCGCACAAAGTTGTGCCATTATTAGTGGCGCTGACAGCATTCTAATGGATAATGCTAAAATGACCGTTCGTTGGTCTGAATTGGGTGAATTAAAAAATAGTTATAAAAAAGAAATGGTTAGACAGCCTATTCGGATTGTTATCGATACTAAAAATCGCTTAACACCTCATTTAGCGTTTTTTAATGAAAATAGCCCCATAATATTAATTAGAAACACCATTGAAAACATTCATCAATGGCCTCACTTCGTAAAGCAAGTGCATTTACCTTTTGCACCAACATCAACAAGTGAACAGTACATTGATTTGCGCGCTTTATTGAAATATTTAGCACAGCTAAACTTAAATGATGTGCTCATTGAATCCGGTGCTCGTTTAGCTGGCGCGTTTATCGAGCAAGATTTAGTTGATGAACTGATTTTATACCAAGCACCAAAATTGATGGGGGCTGACAGTAAAAGTTTAGTAAATATGGAGAGTATTGAAAACTTGAGCCAAGCAAAAGCACTAAATATAAGTGATATACGTATGATCGGCAAAGATATCCGTATTATTGCTAAACTTTTACCTTGAAATTTTAGTATTATGTTTAGATTAAATTGACCTACAAATCACGTAAAGAGTAATTATGTTCACAGGGATCATTGAAGCCGTTGGAACCATTCAGGCTATAAATATTACCGGGCAAGGCGCAAGACTTGTTATTTCAAGCGGATTATTAGACATGAGCGATGTTAAACTGGGTGACTCAATAGCCACTAATGGCATTTGCTTAACGGTCGTCGCGTTTGACTCGTCAACTTACAGTGTTGATGTGTCTAATGAAACATTAACTCGTACCGGTTTTGTCGATTATCAAACAGGGCAATCAGTCAACTTAGAAAAAGCCATGTTACCAACAACTCGTTTTGGCGGGCATATGGTGTCTGGCCATGTTGATGCTGTTGTTGCTATTAGCTCGATCGAACATAATGGCAATAGTATTGAATATTGGCTTGAAATGCCAAGCGATTTAGCACCATACATTGCTGAAAAGGGCTCTATCACCATCGATGGTACAAGCTTGACAGTGAATAGCGTTACCGATAATCAATTTCGTTTAACGATTGTACCGCACACTACAGCGCAAACTATCATTGCTCATTATAAAGTTGGCACTAAAGTAAACCTAGAGGTTGACTTAATTGCGCGTTATATCGAAAGGCTCTTAACAAAAAAAGACGCTAGCACCGGTGATAATTATAGTGGCGGCGTGACGCATGATTTATTAGCACGTAGCGGCTTTATGAAATAATCTATCACAGTGCGTATTTATACCAAGACGCACTGTGGTATTCTTCAAGAATTATTCAGAATTAAGTTAACCAAAAAGTTAAATAAAAGAGATGATCATGAATTTAAATACCCCACAAGAAATTATTGACGATATTGCTCAAGGTAAAATGGTCATTTTGATGGATGACGAAGACAGAGAAAATGAAGGTGACTTCATTATGGCCGCGGAGAAAGTAACACCCGAAGCGATTAATTTTATGGCGACTCATGGCCGTGGTTTAATTTGTATGCCAATGACCGTTGAAAAGTGCCAACAGTTAAAACTACCACTAATGGTTGAAAAAAATGATGCTCAGTTTAGTACTAACTTTACTGTGTCAATTGAAGCTGCCCACGGGGTAACTACCGGTATTTCTGCTGGCGATCGTGCAACCACTGTTTTAGCCGCTGTTGCCAAAGACGCTAGCCATTTAAATATTGTTCAGCCGGGTCATATTTTTCCTTTAATTGCTAAGGACGGTGGTGTATTAAATCGCGCAGGCCATACCGAGGCAGGGACCGATTTAGCACGTTTAGCGGGTTTAGAGCCTGCTGCTGTTATTGTTGAAATATTGAATGAAGATGGCACCATGGCGCGTCGCCCAGATTTAGAGATTATCGCTGAAAAGCATGATTTGAAAATGGGAACCATTGCCGACTTAATTGAATATAGAAATGCAAATGAAACAACTATTGAACGTATTTCAAAATGTAAACTGCCTACAGCGTTCGGTGAATTCGATTTAACCGTATTTAAAGACACGATTGATGGCCAGGCACACTTTGCTTTAACTAAAGGCGAAATTAAAGCTGAAGAGCCAACCTTAGTGCGTGTACATTTAGAGAACACCTTCCGAGATTTATTATTTAGTCAGCGGGAAAGTGTTGCGCAATGGCCAATGGCGAATGCATTAGAAAAAATTGCTAAAGAGGGGGGCGTGTTGGTTTTACTCGGTAAGCATGAATCTACGGCCGAGCTTATTTCTCAAGTGGAAAAATATGCAAAAATAGATGCTGGCGAAGAGGTTAATGAAGTTAAACGTCATGTTGGCTCTCGTAATGTCGGTGTTGGATCACAAATCCTTTCAAACCTTGGTGTGAGTAAAATGCGCTTATTAAGCTCTCAAACTAAGTATCATTCGTTATCAGGTTTTGGTCTTGAGGTTGTTGAATACATCGCGGAATAATTTTGTTTTAATGAATTTCGCTCATCTATAAAGTAACTTTGTAGATGAGCGTTAATGCTTATCAGTGAGATTAAAACTGATAATGATAGCTCACTGACACCTCTCTGCCTTTTCCGGGCACTTCACCATTAAAAACTCTAGGATCGAATACGTCGTAGTCTTTGTTAAATAAATTTTGCGCAAGTAATGAAACTTTTTGTTTTTCATCAATGTCATAACTGATTTTTCCTGAAACCAGCAAGTATTGTTTTTGCACAAAACGTACCTCGTTAATTTGGGGAAGCTCAACCTTATTTCGCCAAATGGCGTTAGCGTTAAATTTCCATCGTCCTAAGTTATAAGTGAGGTTGGCACTACCGAAGCGTTTAAAACTCTCATTGACTGGGTCATCAAATAGGTGAGTGTAATTTAGCGACAATCGGAGTTGCTCACTGAGTTCAAACGTTGCACTGTTTTCCAAGCCACTAATTTTCATATCAACGGCATTATCAAAGGTAAATTGTGCTTCACCATTGTAGGGCACTTTATTGATAAAATCTCGTAGATCATTATGGAAAAAGACGATTTCACTGGAAAATTTATTCGCTTGGTATATCCAAACTAATTCAGTTGTTTTTACAAATTCAGACGTTAAGTTAGGGTTGCCAGTCGTAACACTGTCATTTGAATAGAGCTCGTTATTGACGGGAGTACGAAATGACTCCCCGTACTGTAATTTTAAACTATGGTTTGAACTGGCTTGCCAAACCAGTGCTGCACGAGGTGATAATTTATCATCAATCCCTTTTACGTTGTCGTACCTTGCACCTAGAAATAAATTAATGTCAGTTGCTATTTGCCATTTAAGTTGGCTGTAAATACCTTGCATTTCATGTGATTGATTTAATGCTTTTGTTTCAGGCATGATGGCAATAGGCACAATTTTGTCTAGATAGATATCATCGTTAATAATTATGAGATCTTGTTCATAATCATAATGAGTTACGGCATTTCCTGACTGAAATTGATTGGCTTTTCTGTACTCAATACCCGAATTAAGGTTAAGTACTTTATTTATTTTCCAGCTGTGATCAAGGTTTAAATCGGTAGACTCTGTGCGCCAAAAAGGACCCACTAAAAAATCATTCCGGATAAAACCAGTATCTTTAGCTAAAGCCATACCGGCCGACTTTATTTCAAATAGACTGTAAGACGCTTTAATATCTAACTGGTGTGTCTCACTCTGAAAAATTTCACTTTTACCTGATATTGAAAAGCTTTCACTGGTGTGGATATTATCAACAGAGTAGCCTCCAAGATTCATAAATTCGTTGAGTTCATTATCACTGTAGCGTAAATTTATTTGATTATTTTTATAGTGCATACCGACTTCTAAATAGGCATTTTTATAAGGGTCTTTTACTTGGCGGTTTAAAGGCGAAATGTATCGATGCCCCGTCGATCTTTCAACTGAAACATTGCTATGCAATCGCAAGTTTTTAGAGACTTCATGTTGCCAACTCGTAGAAAGCTGCTGATACCCTTTTTCACCTAAACTGACAGTAAGTTGTTTATCAGATGTTTGGGTAATAATATTTAACACACCCAAAAAAGCATTACTGCCATAAAGTGCTGAACCGGGTCCGCGAATAACCTCGATACGTTCAATAATATCGATAGGAATGTGTGGCGTATAGACAGAGGCTTTACCAAAAGAGACTTCATTTAGCCGTTCGCCATTGATCATCACGAGAATATAACCGTTGTCTAGATAAACGCCACGGGCATGCTCTTTGGGAACAGCACCAACCCAGTCACCTCGCGTCATCTGAAAGCCAGGTACAAAATTCATCACATCATAGGCATTTTTGACACCCAATGATTGAATGTCTGAACGTTCGAAAACAGTGATGGTTGAAGGCACTGTTAAGACAGTTTCTTCAGTTTTAGTGGCTAAACTAATACGTACTTGCATTAGCTCTTTTATACTAAGGTCAAATATGTCTTTTTCAGTTTTAGCAGCTAAGCAACTATTGTTAATAACAATGAAAAGACAGCTAATAACCCAAACGGCAATTTTCATATAATATTAATAAATCAGTAGCTTTGTCATTAAATTAGTTGGTTATACTGACGAATGCAAGATAAAAGAGCGCTATTGGTAATAAAGGGGGCGTCAAGCACTAATTTTAACTACATATTCTCTAGTTTGAACGGCTAAAATATAAAATTAAAAACAATTTGTTATGCAGAAAACCCTCAAATTATTGGTGAGTTTTTATACCCTACACGCGAATATATTACGCATGGCAAGCATGACTTTAAGTGGGGCTTGTAAATAGAATTATAGGGTTGGAAGTTTGAGTGATGACTAAAACTCAGTGACTAATAACGGTGTTACTAGTCACTATTGAATATTTTAGATATTTAAAGTTTACGAAAGGCGTTAATTTTATCAATAATACCTTGGCTGTCTAGTCCAAGTTCTTGATGAATTTCTTGCTGGGTACCGTGTTTAATAAAGCTATCAGGCAAACCAATATTTAATATTTTAATTGCAATACCTTGGCTCAGTATATATTCATTAACACCTGAACCAGCACCACCGGCGATGGCGTTATCTTCAACCGTAACAATAATCGTATGGTTTTTTACGACATCGTCGATGAGTGCTGAATCGAGTGGTTTGATAAAACGCATATCAACAAGCGTTGCATTTAACTGTTGAGCCGCTATTTGGGCTTCATCTAACGTGCTGCCAAAATTTAAAATCGCAACTGCTGACTCAGTATCATCAGTTACGGCTTGTATAATTTTTCTTGCCTTACCCATTTCAATGGTTTCGTCTATGCTAGGTAATGTTGCACCATTACCTGAACCTCTTGGATAACGAACGGCCACTGGACCATCATGCTTGAAACCCGTCGTGAGCATCATCTGACATTCCCGTTCATCTGATGGCGCCATAATAACCATGTTTGGCACACAACGTATAAAGCTTAAATCAAATGAACCCTGATGTGTTGGTCCGTCTGCGCCGACAATACCCGCACGGTCAATTGCGAATAATACCGGTAAATTCTGAATCGCCACATCATGAATTAATTGATCGTAACCACGCTGTAAAAAACTTGAATATATAGCGACTACTGGCTTTTTACCACCAATAGCCAGACCAGCAGCAAAAGTTACCGCGTGCTGTTCGGCAATTGCAACATCAAAGTATTGCTTGGGGAAACGTTGGCTAAATTCCACCATGCCAGATCCTTCTCCCATAGCAGGGGTAATCGCAATAAGCGATTCATTTTTTTCAGCTGTTTTACAAAGCCAATCACCAAATATTTTTGAATAAGTCGGTAAGCTTGGTTTACTCTTGGGTAAACTTGTTTGTGTGGGATCAAATTTAGGTACAGCATGGTACTTTATCGGGTCTTGCTCAGCGGCGTAATAGCCTTTACCCTTTTTAGTGGCAATGTGGAGAATTTGAGGCCCTTTTAAATTACGCATATTGGAGATGGTATCAACTAATCCATTAACATCATGACCATCGATAGGGCCAATATAGTTAAAGCCCAACTCTTCAAAAAATGTACTTGGTACGACCATACCTTTTAAATGTTCTTCAGCACGACTGGCTAATTCTTTGATTGGAGGCATGTTTTTAAGTATGCGCTTACTACCTTCACGAATACCGGTATATATACTACCAGATAATAATTTCGCAAAATGATTATTTAATGCGCCAACATTTTCTGAAATCGACATTTCATTGTCATTTAAAATAACTAACATGTCGCTTTTAATGTCGCCCGCATGATTCAATGCTTCAAAAGCCATGCCTGCCGTCATCGCGCCGTCACCAATAACAGCAACCACTTTACGTTGCTTGCCTTCTTTCTCTGCAGCAACAGCCATACCGAGTGCCGCAGAGATCGAAGTACTTGAATGCCCAACACTTAAGACATCATACTCACTCTCTTCACGCCACGGGAAAGGGTGCAAACCATCTTTTTGGCGAATAGTATGCAGTTGGTCGCGTCGACCGGTTAAAATTTTATGCGGATAAGCTTGATGGCCAACATCCCATACCAGGTGATCAAAGGGGGTTTTATAAACATAATGTAATGCGACCGTTAATTCGATCGTGCCTAAGCCTGAAGCAAAGTGCCCACTACTCTTACTTACCGAACTTAATAAGTAACTACGTAGTTCTGTACTGGCCTGAGTTAACTGGGGTTTATCTAACATACGCAGATCGTCAGGAGAATTTATGTTGGCCAATAAAGGGTAGTCGACAAGATTTATAGTCATATTTATTTTGTTTATTCTTTAGATTGCTTGTTACAAGATTAATGCACGCGTTTTATTATAAACGTCGCAAATTCAGCTAAGTTATTTGTATTGTAGGGTAAAGTGGCTAAAGCTTGAAGTGCTTGTTGATATAAGTTGTCAGCTTTTTGTTGAGCACCCGCTAAACCTAACAGTGCAGGGTAGGTGCTTTTATTGGCAGAAACGTCGGAACCTGCTGGTTTTCCGAGTTCTTCTTCACTGGAAATAATGTCAATTATATCATCTCGAACTTGATAGGCTAAACCAACATGCTCAGCATAAATAGCTAATTGGTCTTTTTCATCAGTTGAAATATCTTGGCTTATTTCGGTGACCATAGTCACAGATGCTTTTAATAATGCGCCTGTTTTTAGTGAATGTAACTTTTCTAATTCAGCTAAGGTTATTATTTTATCGGTTGCAGAAATATCAAGCGCTTGTCCGCCACACATGCCTTGATAGCCTGAAGCATTGACTAATTGACGAATTAACGTAAGGCGTTTAGGTTCAATTTGAGCGCTAAATTCATGATTAACTAAAATGTCGAAGGCAAGTGTCTGTAAACTATCACCGGCTAAAATTGCTGTAGCTTCGTTAAAAGCTTTATGGCAGGTCGGTTGACCGCGGCGTAAATCGTCGTCGTCCATTGAAGGTAAGTCATCGTGTATTAATGAAAAAGCATGAATGCATTCTAATGCGGCGGCAATGCCGTCAACGTCAGACAATTTAAGTCCAAGTGCTTCGCCAGTAATATAGCTTAAATAAGGGCGCATACGCTTGCCACCAATTAATAGCCCATATTGCATTGCTAAGAACAAATTTTTATCATTGATTTCATATTTTGCTAATTTATCAGCAAGATATTGATTAATGCGAGTTTGATAAAAATCGAGCTGATTTAATTGGGTCACTAATTGTTACTCGTATCGTCTGAATCACCTTCATTCTCAAAAGTTTCAAGTTGAGTTTTACCATTTTTAGTAAGCAATATCTGAATTTTTTGTTCAGCACTTTTTAACTTGTCTTGACTCGCTTGACTGAGATTTAAACCACGCTCAAAAAGCATCATCGAATCTTCTAAGCTCAACGCACCTTGTTCTAAATTTTGAACAATAGTTTCGAGTTCTGAAAGCGATTCTTCAAAGCTTAAATTTTCTATTTTTTTCTTAGCCATTAACAAACAGTTCAGTGATTGAATATCTAGACGCAAATCTATACCAAACGCATAAATTAATCAATCAACTTCCAGTGCTTTTACCCCCTAATTGTTATCATGAACTTGATTTTAGTAAGCTGTTTATATGTATTATGAGACTTATATTTATGTTGGTTAAGCCTCATGCACTCTTGCGATAACGGGGAGATAAACTTGCCGCTTTTACTGAATAAATTTTGTACCTATATTTAATTTTTCAGGCAAGGTCTTATTAAATATTTTGCTGATAACTTTAAACATTACAAGATCATCACTAATTACTTAAGTTATTGACAATATGAACGATAATAAACTTCTATTGTGTGGGTATATAAAAATATAAGTATTCGCGTATCGTAATACCTTAAGGTATTATCAAATAATACGAAGGTACGTTTTATTTCTTTTTGGAGATTTTTGTGGATATAGCAACAATATTAGGTATTGTGGGCGCAATAGGCTTACTCATTATGGCGATGATGTTGTCTGGTGATATCGGTATGTTTATTGATGCGCAGTCAGTTATTATTGTTTTTGGTGGTTCAATATTTATTGTGTTATCTCAATATAATCTCAGTCAATTTTTTGGAATGGGAAAAATTATAGTCAAAGCTTTTATGTTCAAAATTGAACAACCTGACGACCTTATTGAAAAATCAGTTGAAATGGCCGATGCAGCCCGAAAAGGTGGTTTCTTGGCATTAGAAGAAGCTGAGATCACTAATGGTTTTATGCAAAAAGGTGTGGATATGTTAGTCGATGGTCACGACGCTGATGTAGTTAGAGGCACCTTACAAAAAGACATTCATCTCACCTCAGAGCGACATGAATCAGGTGTGGGCATGATGATGGCGCTGGCGGATGTTGCACCTGCAATGGGCATGATTGGAACCTTAATTGGTCTGGTGGCGATGTTATCAAATATGGATGACCCAAAATCTATTGGTCCGGCCATGGCTGTTGCATTACTAACAACGCTTTATGGGGCATTTCTCGCTAACGTTGTTGCTACTCCTATTGCTTCAAAATTAAAGCTTAGGTTAGCTGAAGAAAAAATGAATCAAGAACTCATTCTAGATGCTATTTTAGGTATTCAAGATGGTCAAAATCCACGTGTTATTGAAGGTTTGCTTAAAAACTATCTTGCTGAAGGTAAGCGTGCTGTAAATACAACGGAAGAAGAATAACGGGAGTAATTTATGGCTGAAAAATGTAAATGTCCACCTCCCGGACTCCCGGCTTGGATGGGTACTTTTGCTGATTTAATGGCACTATTAATGTGCTTTTTTGTTTTACTTTTATCTTTTTCTGAAATGGATGTTTTGAAATTCAAACAAATCGCGGGTTCAATGAAGTTCGCCTTTGGTGTTCAAAATAAAATTGAAGTAAAAGATATTCCCAAAGGCACCAGTATTATTGCGCAAGAATTCCGTCCAGGTAAACCAGAGCCAACTCCTATTCAGGTGATCCAACAACAAACCATGGAAATGACACAACAGATGTTGGAGTTCCAAGCAGGTGATGAAACGTCTGCCGGAGGTCGACAAGAGCAGCGTGGTACAGAACGTGGTGGACAGTCGCAAAGTACGGCTGATGAAATGTCTGCACAAGCGATGCAAAAAGCCAAAGATGAACTTGAACAATCTTCACAGGAACAGGTGAATGAGCTCGTTAAAAAAATTGCTCAGCAGCTAGAAAAACAAATTCAAGATGGTGCAATAGAGCTAGAGTCGTTAGGTCAGCAAGTAATCATTCGCATTCGTGAAAACGGTTCCTTCCCTTCAGGTTCTGCTTTCTTACAACCACAATTTCGTCCTATTATTAGAGAAATTGGCGAACTACTTAATACGGTGCCTGGTGAAATTATGGTTTCTGCCCATACCGATAATCGTGGTATTAATTCTGAATTATTTTCTTCCAACTGGGATTTATCAAGTAAACGAGCGGTAGCTATTGCACATGAACTGATTAAAGTTTCTGGGTTTGAACAGTCACGTCTACTGGTAGTAGGTCATGCTGACACAAGACCGTTAGTACCTAATACTAACGCGCTTAATCGCCGTCGCAATCGTCGTGTTGAGATTTCAATTAATCAAGGTAAAGCAAAAGAAACTGAACCCATTTCTATCTCTAAAGAATAAATAAAGATCATAAATTTCAAATGTTGGCAAGACGTTAGGCAATGAATACCTCGTTTATTATCTAACGTCTTCCTTTTCAACTTAACCTTCATTCCTGTTTCGTGTATAATTCGCGCCATTATTTTACAGGTCGATTGTGGCCTTTATTATCCCTTTATATTTAGGATCGTTTGTTCATGAAATTCATCGTAAAACTCCAATCTGAAATTGCTGTAAAGAGTCGCCCGGTTCGTAAGCGCTTTACTAAAATTTTAGAATCCAGTATTAAAAATGTTTTACGACGAGTTGATGAACAAATTACCACTCAAGCAAACTGGGATAATATAGAGGTTAATACTAAAAATAATTGTCCTAAAAATCGTTTGGCAGTAATTGAAACCTTAAAGTGTATACCTGGTGTTGCTCATTTTCTTGAGGTCCAACAAACGTTATACACTGATGTTCATAATATTTTTGAAAAAACCTTAGCAGTGCACCAAAAAACTATTGAGAACAAAACCTTCTGCGTTAGGGTAAAACGTAAAGGAACTCATGATTTTAGTTCATTAGAAGTTGAACAATATGTTGGTGGTGGTTTAAAAAAATATGTTGAGTCATCGAAGGTTAAACTGAAAAAACCTGACGTAACTATATTATTAGAAATTAAAGAACAATATTTATTTATTGTTGCTGAGCGTCATAATGGCTTAGGCGGCTTCCCCATAGCAACACAGGAAGATGTTTTATCATTGATGTCAGGGGGATTTGATTCAAGCGTTTCAAGCTTTCAAATGATCAAAAAAGGCACTCGTACTCACTATTGTTTCTTTAATTTAGGTGGCACGGCTCACGAGGTTGGTGTGAAGCAAGTTAGCTACTATTTGTGGAATAAATTCGGTGCCTCACACAAAGTTAAATTCTTTTGTGTTGATTTTGAACCAGTTGTTGCTGAGATTTTAGAAAAAGTAGATAACGGACAAATGGGCGTTATTCTTAAACGTATGATGATGCGAGCAGCATCCAAAATAGCTAAAAAAGTGAAAATACAATCATTAGTTACCGGTGAAGCGTTAGGTCAAGTATCTAGTCAAACATTAACTAATTTAAATGTGATAGACCAAGTAACAGATACGTTAATTCTTCGCCCATTAGTGGCTTATGACAAACAAGATATTATTGATATAGCACGTAAGATTGGTACGGAAGATTTTGCTAAAACTATTCCGGAATATTGTGGTGTAATATCAAAGCGTCCAACGATTAAAGCGATTTTATCTAAAATTGAAGCAGAAGAAGAAAATTTTGATTTTGATGTTTTAGATAAAGTTGTTGAAGAAACGCGTGTTTATGATATACGTGATATAGGCAAAGAAAGTGAAGAAGAAATTCATGCGGTTGATACAGTAGAAGATCTTCCTAGTGATGCAATTGTTATTGATATCAGAAGCCCTGATGAAGAAGACGAAAATCCACTAGATCTTGACAATGTAAAAGTGGTTCATATTCCTTTTTATAAATTATCGAATAAATTTAGTGAGCTTGAGCAAGAGAAAGAGTATTTGTTGTATTGTGACCAAGGAGTGATGAGCAAGCTACAAGCACTTTATTTAATTGGTGAAGGCTATAAGAACGTTAAAGTTTATCGCCCTTAATTTTACTTTGTTTACCGCAATAAATACTGCCTTTCAAGCGTTTTAACCGCTAGCCATAATTGTGTATTCACCGTTGTGGTTAGTTGGTGCTTTTTGGCTAAACGGTCAATGTAACCGTTGATATAATCTATTTCGGTACGACGCTTGTTAAGTACATCAGCACGCATTGATGATGTGTTTCTTGCCGTACCTTCAGCAACGTTCTTCACTAAATTTAGCAATAGATGCTCAGTTAACACGACGCCTTCTTTATTGGCTACCTCAACGACCTCGCTGATAATGCTTTTAATTTTTTCTTGGTACACTTGTTTATTTATTTCGCCATTATTAATATTTTCTAGTGCCGAAATAGGGTTAATAACGCAATTAATGGCTAATTTTTTCCATTGAGCCTGCTGAATGTCTTCTTGCCAGTTAACCTGTTTAAGGCTTTGTTGAAAATAGTCTAACAGTTGTTTTTTATTTTTTGCGTCGAGCTTTCCCCAAACAATACCCAAGTCGCTGTTTCCTATTCCCGTATGCTCAACATGATAATCAGCCACTTTTTTTGCGCCTTGTGTTAGCAAAAATGCCAGTAAACACTGTGATGGTTTGAGTAGAGGGGATATCTCTTCGAACGTACCTAAACCGTTATGAGCCAAAACAATAATAGCGTTTTCTGTCAGTAAATGATGGATGGCTTTTAAAGCAGTAGTGACCTGGTAAGACTTTACGCAAAGAATAATAATGTGGGCATGTGTTAATGCTTGGCTATTAGCAATATTTAAGGGAAATTTATTAGCTTCTTCATCCATTTCATTAAAATAATAATCAGCGAACGAAGGTACTGTTGACGGCCAAAGCGAAACTAATTTATTGGGCTGTTTATTTTCTGTAAACTGAGAAAACCGATGATAACAAAGTAAACCTATAGCACCTTGGCCAACAATAACGGTCTTCATATTAATTTTTTAATCGCGGAGGCTTACCATAAACGGTAAATACCCAATAGAAAATAGCAAAGAGAGAAACACCGACTATGTTAGCAATAAAATCAAAAAATTCACCACGGCGAAAGCCTAAATAATATTGGCTTAATTCTGTAAGCCCGCTATAAAAAAACAAACAAATTACAGTATTGATTAGCGGGAGCTTAAGTAAACCGACTAAAAGTAAAGTTAGTCCAAAAAAACCAATAATATGGCCAATAGTATCTATCTGTATTTTATTAATGACACTCGTTTTAAAATCACCGGGGATTAAAAAAATCAGCACCAGAACCAATAAAGAAATTAAGATAATTAATAGTTGAAGGTAACTTTTCATTGAGACGTATTTTTATGGATGTATAAATTTGTAATAATCCATCATAACATGTGAAAATAGCCGTTGCGATGACCTTTACCCACTAGTAGTGCTTTGTTAAGATTACCAGTACTTATATATTGAATTAGCGAAAGGCCAATATCATGCCATCAATGGATGTCGTTTCCGAAATTAATTTGGAAGAAGTAAGAAATGCAACTGAAAATTGTATTAGAGAATTAGAAACGCGTTTCGATTTTCGCGGTGTTGAAGCAAGTATTGAATGGAAAAAACCCAATGTCGTATTGAAAGCTGAAGCCGACTTTCAAATAAGACAATTAGTCGACATGGTGCGCGGACAATTGGCAAAACGTAATATTGACGCTAAAGCTTTAACCCTTTCTAATACCGAACACTCAGGTAGAACCTTTACTCAGAAACTTTCATTTAAAGAAGGTATTGAGCAACCTATCGCGAAAAAAGTGATTAAGCTCATTAAAGACAGTAAGTTAAAAGTGCAAGCGGCCATTCAAGGTGAGCAAGTGCGCATAACAGGTAAAAAGCGTGATGATTTACAAGCGGTGATGCAACTCATTAGGGAAAGTGATTTAGAGCAGTCGTTTCAGTTTAATAACTTCCGCGACTAATTAAGTCCCTTACTTTGAGCCAACTTAATCTATAAGGTGATCCAATCGAATATAAAAAAACAGCGCCACCAGTGCTGTTTTTTTATACATTGATTTTGAACTTTACTTAATGAGTAACCTTATCTTTACAAGGGTTAGATGATTTTACTGACAAATTGCTTACTTTTACGCAATTAAGGCTGTTTATTTGTTGGTACATTAAGTAAATTAACCGCATTCTAATAATAATAAAGATTATGTTTAATGAGTGTTTCAAGAGGTGGGTTTAGTTCTCGCATTGGTTTTATCATGGCAGCGGCAGGCTCGGCTGTTGGTTTAGGAAATATTTGGGGTTTTCCAACGCAAACAGCAAGTAATGGTGGTGCTGCTTTTGTTTTGGTTTATTTAGTTCTAGCTTTCTGCTTAGCTTATCCGGCTTTTATGGCTGAATTATTGATAGGCAGATATGGGCAGGCAAATGCTGTTAGCTCGCTAGAAAAAATGTCGCGTAGTTTTTGGCAGAAAAAATTCGCCTTTTTTGTTGGTTTTGGTGGCATTGTCTGTGCAGCACTTATTCTCAGCTTTTATGGGATTTTAGCCGGTTGGATGATGGCTTATGCTGTAGAGCCTGTTTTGAGCTTTATTGGGCTTAGTGATGCGGCTCAATGGGTTATTGCACAATCATTATGGCGTAATTTAGGTTTTACCGCTTTATTCATGGTTTTAACGGTTTTTATTATTCGCCATGGTGTTGAAAATGGTATTGAAAAATGGTCTAAACGGTTAATGCCGATGCTTATTGGCCTATTAATTTTATTAATTATTTATGTTGTGACCTTAGACGGTGCTGCAGAAGGTCTAAATGCTTATTTGAACCCCGATTTTTCACGTGTATTTGAAGCTGATTTATTGATCAGTGCACTCGGACAAGCCTTCTTTTCTTTATCGCTAGGTACCAGTGTTATGATTATCTACGGTTCATATATTTCAAAGAAAGAAAATTTAGTCACGCTTGGCGCGCAAGTCACTTTAATTGATGTTTCTATCGCATTTTTAGCCGGTTTATTAATTATTCCTGCTATGTATGTTGCTCAAGCTCAAGGCGTAGCTATTTTTGCTGAAGACGGTAGCTTAATTAATGGTTCAAATTTAGTGTTTACTGTATTGCCAAGCTTGTTTGAAAGTATGGGAAATATGGGCGCGTTTGTTGCTTTTGCTTTTTTTTTACTGATGTCTATTGCTGCTTTAACGTCCTCTATTTCGATGCTTGAAGGTCCGGTATCTTATGTCGTTGAACGCCACGATACCCCTAGAGAAAAAGCAACAACCTTAATTGGTCTCGGTATTTTTGTATTGAGCGTTGGTATTATTTTAAATATTGAAACAATGCTCGATTTTGTTGCTATTACAGCAACACAATACGGACAGCCAATTATAGCGATGTTATGTTGCGTATTCGTTGGTTGGATCTGGCACAGAAATGATGTTTTGATGGAACTAAAGGAAGGCAATAAAGATGCCAAACATAGTGTTTTTTGGAAAATTTGGCCTTGGTATACTAAGTTTGTTTGTCCAACGGCTATTGGTGTCGTTTTTATTCATTCTTTGAATCTTTTTTAAACACACAGAATTTAAAAATTTGATTAATAAAAAGCGAGCTTAGCTCGCTTTTTATGTTCAGGATGAACGGTGCTCTGCTCGTTATGACCGTTCAGTATCTACAGCCGCTAACTTCTACTTGGCCAAGCAAGTGACCATGGTTCTTTGATATTTTCTAATTGTTGTTGGCAAGGTTGTGTTAAGTATTTTTCGCCAAAAGAAGGGGGCAGCATATACTGATAGGTTTGCTCGTTTAAAGTAAACTTCAGCGCATATGCATGTAAATAGCCACGTTGCTCTTGATCAGAGGTTTGGGTTGCGTAAAGCGGATCGCCGAGTATGGGTGAGCCGATACTTGATAACGCCACGCGTAATTGATGAGTCTTGCCACTATAGGGTTTCAATAAATATAAACGTTGTCCATCATTGAGTGAATACGACAAGAACTGTGTAATAGCTGGGTTTACTTGGCTACGCAGTAATTTCCACATACCACGGCGACTTTTTTCCATATCACCTTGAATTAATCCTTGTTTTTTCTTTGGTTTTTTATCACTTATTGCAAGGTAGTATTTTTCAATATTATGTTGTTCAAATAGTTGCTGAAATTGTTGAGCAGTAGGTAAGTTCTTTGCAAATATCATCAGGCCAGAAGTCATTTTATCAAGGCGATGAACTGGATATAAATCGTTAATGTTACCTTGCTCCTTTTGCTGTTTTTTTATCTGATTAAAAAAACCATTATCTAGCTTACCTTCATCATGAAAGTTAACGTTTGCCGGCTTTTCTGCGATGATAAAATCATCGTGTTGAAAAATTATATTTATCAATTGCACTTATGAAAGTCCTAAACCGACGAAGATATAAAGAATAATGGTTATCACGCCACCAAATAATGCATAGGGTAATTGTGTTTTAACATGTTCGAAATGGTCACACCCGCTGGCGATTGAGGCGACTACGGTTGTATCAGAAATAGGCGAAGCGTGGTCGCCAAAGACACCACCGCCTAATACGGCAGCGACTAAAAACTCTATAGGTAAACCACTTTGCTGAGCAATAGGCACAGCAATAGGTACCAATATCGCGAAAGTCCCCCAAGAGGTTCCTGTTGCAAAAGCCATTAAAGCAGCGGCAATAAAAATAACCGGAGCCATTAAATATAACGGTAATTCAATATTAAACAATTCACTGACATAAATTCCTGTACCCAAACCTTTTATTGCATCACCAAAGGCAAACGACAACACTAGAATCGCAACTGCAGGGAATATGTGTTTAGCGCCCTCTATGGAGTTCATGGTGATTTCTTTAAAGTTAAGTAATTTATGAAAGCCAATGAATACGACTAACAAGATGAAAGCGCTGGTGATTGACCAAAAGACAGAAAATGAGCCTGAGCCGCGACGAATATCACCATCACCTGTTATCCATAATAAAACTAAGGTCATCGTTAATAATGATAATAGGGGGAGCCACATTATATAGGCAGGAGCCGTTTTTTTGATCGCGTCTTGTTGTTGCGCTGTCACTTTTGACTCAGCTCTTTTCATTGGCCCATAAAGCTTACCGCTATAAGCGGTGTAAAAAGCCAATACAATAGCGATTATCGCATAAAAGTTATAACTAACAGTACCAATTAAAACACCAACCGAGTCAGCAAGTTGATAGTCATCAAGTAAGCCTAATACATAAGCGCCCCAGCCATTCACTAATAATAAAATACTGACAGGTGCACAAGTTGAGTCAATAAGGTACGCCAATTTTGCGCGACTCATTTTATATTTATCAAATAATTTTTGACTTGCCATACCGGCAGTAAACATACTTAAATTAGTGTCTGTAAAAATACTAGTACCAATTATGGTCGGTAACATACTTGCTTGACGCGCGTTTTTGACTAAATTTAAGGATGACAATTTTTCGATAAAGCCATTTACTGCACCAGACTTATTCATTAAGGTAACTAAAGCACCAATGAGTAAACTGAAGCTAACAATATAGAGATTACTCGTTGAGGTGAATACACCGCCAATCGCTAGAAAACCATCGGTTAAGCCATTTATTACTTGCCAATTTGACGACATTATAGTGGCTAAAATCACACCACAAAATAACGCTAATAAAGAATTTTTTCGCCATACGGCAATAACAATGGCGATAAAAGGGGGAAGTAATGATAAAGGACTATCTTGCATGATTTTAACTATTTTCTTATTATTATTTTGTTGAACACTTTACCGTAAGCGCAAATTTTTAGAAACTGCTTTAAACAGAGTTTGAGTTTTATTTTGAAAATAAATGCAGAGTATTACGGTCTTGTGTTTTTAGAAAAATAAATAATATTTTGAGGGTGCTACTTTAGATTACCTTTTTAATACAGTAAAGTATTGAAAAGCTAATTATTACCCTCAAATAGTGATTAGCAGTTACGCTTAATGTATTTAGGGATTATTTTTGAAACTTTCTTTTGATGACTATGTAATGGCATTTAGCCAAGACGAACATTTATCTTCCTTAACAGGCATTGGGCGAGGCATAGAACGTGAAGGTTTACGTGTTTTGCCTGAAGGACGTTTATCGTTAAAACCACATCATAAGAGCTTAGGCTCTGCACTAACACATCCTAATATTACAACAGACTATTCAGAAACATTATTAGAATTTATCACTCCGGTAAGTTTTAACCCTGAAACCACTATCGCGCAACTGCAAGATATTCAAAAGTATACCTTAAGTAAAATTGATGGTGAATTGATTTGGCCAATGAGTATGCCGTGTTTTGTTGACAACGACGACGCTATACCACTGGCAAACTATGGGTCGTCAAATGTGGGTCAGATGAAAACTGCTTATCGTCAAGGGTTGAAGAATCGTTATGGCAGTATGATGCAGGTTATTTCGGGGATTCATTTTAATTTCTCATTTTCTCAAAGTTTTTGGCAAAGTATGCAAAAAATTTCAGAAAATAAGGCACCTATAAATGACTTTATATCGCAAGGATACTTTGCATTATTACGTAACTACAAACGATATTGTTGGTTAATACCTTACCTTTACGGTAGCTCGCCGACCATTTGTGGTTCATTTTTGAAAAATAAAACGACCTCATTACCTTTTAAAAAGTCAGCCAGTGGGTATATGTATCTTGAATATGCGACCTCATTGAGAATGAGTGATTTAGGCTACACCAATAGTGAACAATCATCACTGGAGATTTGTTATAACGACCTAGACGGTTATTTAGATGGTGTGCAAAATGCAATTCATTTACCCTCAGAAAATTTTGCAGCCTTTGGTGTAAAAGTTAATGGTAAATATCAGCAGCTAAATAGCAACATTCTGCAGATTGAAAATGAACTTTACGCGCCTATTCGACCTAAACAAGTGGCTAAATCTGGTGAGAAGCCTTCAGAAGCATTGAGAAATAGAGGGGTTGAATATATTGAAGTACGTGCTCTTGATGTTAATCCATTCTCAGATACGGGGATAAGTATTGATCAAGTTTACTTCCTTGATGTTTTTATCACTTATTGTGCATTAGCAGAAAGTCCTTTATTTACTTGTCAACAACAACAAAGTTGTGATGAAAATATGGATGAAATTGTAGTTCGCGGTCGAGATCCTCTTTTGCTACTTAATGATAATGGTTGTGATAAATCAGTTAAAGCGTGGGGCAATGAAATTTTCAAAGAAATGCAGAAAGTAGCAATCTTGTTGGATAGTGCGTATGGCGGTGAAAAATATAGTCAGGCTGTAGCGAATGAACAAAAAAAATTGATTGATCCCAATTTAACGCCTTCTGCTCAATTACTTGATTGTGTAGTAAACCAAAATAAGAGCTTAACGGGAATCGCTTTAGGACAAGCACATGAATACCGTCAAGAATTACTTAATAGAGATTATCAAATTTATAGTGAGCAGTACTTTACTGAAGCGGCGATAAAATCACATCAAGAACAAAACGACATTGAAAGTGCAGATAAAATCGACTTTGATACATTTTTAGCCGATTACTTTTCTGCATAGATTGCGTTTATTAACTCGTTAATAGCGTGAAGGTTACGCGCTATTAACTTATCTGAAAGCACTTTTGAATATGCCACTTTCTATACCCCTTAACGGATGACGTTTTTATTCGCTTTTTAAATACAGCTGCATTTTACAATTACCCTTTTCTTTATCTTTGTTAAAAAAAAGCAAAAAAAAACGCATTACTTAAAAAAGAATGCGCAATAAAAACATAAACACTAAAGGAAATATAACTCTCATAAAGTAGGAGTGATTGTTGATGGTTTAGTTCAATTTATTTAGGTGTCTTTTTACTTTTTCTTTGGTTGAATTTAAGCAAAAAAAAACGCATTACCTAAAAAGGAATGCGCAATAAAAACATAAACACTAAGGGAAACATAACTCTCATAAAGTAAGAGTGATTGTTGATGGTTTAGTTCAATTTATTTAGGTGTCTTTTTACTTTTTCTTTGGTGGAATTTAAGCAAAAAAAAACGCATTACTTAAAAAAGAATGCGCAATAAAAACATAAAAACTAAGGGAAACATAAAACACTTAATCAGTAAGAACAGGAATACTTGTTATAGTTCAATAAATTTCATATAAATTACAAAAAATTTTATCATCACCTCTTTCTAAAAATTATCTAGTTGGTATAAAGCTATGTTTCTGGCATGATAACAATATCTAATTCAATAACGTATTGATGTTATGTCGTTTATTAAGCCTTTTTTTATTTCATTGTTGAGCATTGTACTCCTAGCAAGTTGTGCAACTTCACCGCCCAAAAATCCTGAAAATATTTGTGATATTTTTCGTGAACATCGTGATTGGTATTTTGCAGCCAAGGAAGTACGAGAGCGTTGGGGGGTACCTATTCATGTACCTATGAGCATGATGTATCAAGAAAGTTCATTCAGAGCGGGAGCTTTACCCCCTAGAGATTATCTGTTGGGTTTTATTCCATGGGGTCGGGTAAGCACTGCCTATGGTTATTCACAAGCAAAAACAATGACTTGGGGTGATTACATTAGAGAAACAGATAATTCAGGCGCGGATCGTGATGATTTCGATGATGCAATCGACTTTATGGGGTGGTTTATTTTTAAGACACAAAAAATTAATAAGGTCTCTAAATGGGATGCCTATAATCAATACTTAAATTATCATGAAGGTTGGGGGGGGTTTAAGCGCCGTTCTTATAAAAAGAAGCCCTGGTTGGTCAAAGTTTCACGAAAAGTGGATAACCGAGCACGACGTTACAGTAGTCAATTGAAAAGCTGTGAAGCTGATTTAAATCACGGTTGGTTGTGGCGATTATTTTTTGGTTAATAGGATTTACTTAAGATCGCAGTATATAAGTTTACTGCTAATTCATTAATTAGATGCTCTACTTTATACGTTGTTATTGGTTATGTTAACCGTGAAATGATCAGATAATGAGTGGGGTTGTAATTAGCATGATCTTTTATAAAAGATTATGCTTTTCAATTTTTAGGATTAAATAATCAATCATTAATCCTCCATATAGTCGCTAGCAGAAAGAGTGCCCACATAACTTTTCTACAGTAAAAATTCTCGTAAATACCCAAGTTTTATATAATTAAAACCCTTGTAAAAAAAACTTCATAAATTTTAAAGAAAGGCATTGCATTATTCGAGGGCTGGCTCTTATTGGGCTGTGTTTTGTTATCCACAGAAATTGTGGAAAAATCATTAATAGAACAATGGTTGTGGGTAACTTTGTTAATAACTTTGTTTGTTGATGGTATTATCCACAAAAGAGGATGTAAGCACATAAAAATAAAATTACTTGTATAACTAGTTAATTATAAACAAAGGCCTTAAATGGGGGGTTTAAGGCCTTTGTTTTTATCAGAGACAAGACAATCGTTGTTACTTTTCTTTCTCTTCATCAATATAAAGTTCTGGCAGGATCCTAACTGTTTTTATCATGTTATCTGAAACATCAACAATTTCTAATGGGTAGCCAGCGATACGAACACTCAAATTAGCTTCTGGAATATCTTCTAAATATTCGATAATTAAGCCATTTAATGTTTTAGGGCCATTGGTGGGGAAAGTCCATGTCATTTCTTTATTAATGTCTCTAACGGTGGCACTACCGTCAACTAAGTAACTACCATCAGGCTGAGCATTAACTTCCTCGCTTGTGGTGGGTGTCATCGTTGTGGTGAAATCACCAACGACTTCCTCTAAAATATCTTCTAGGGTGACTAAACCTTGAATATCGCCATATTCATCGACAACTAAGCCCAAGCGTTCTTTAGCATGCTGAAACTTTAAAAGTTGTACATTGAGTGTTGTGCCTTCAGGAATAAAATATAATTCTTTTATTGCTCGGATTAAAGTGGTCTTAGTAAATTGATTTTTGAATAAGAGCTTTAGTGCATCACGAAGGTGAATGTAGCCAACGACATCATCCATGTTGTCTCGATATAATAAAACACGAGTGTGATTTGATTGGGCTAATTGTTTCTGAATTTTTTTCCAGTCTTCATTGATATCAATACCCACTAATTCATTACGAGGGATCATAATATCTTCAACCGTTACCTTTTCTAAATCAAGAATGCCCACCAACATATTTTGATCACGTTCTGGCAACATTGCGCCAGAGTCATTCACTACCGTTCTTAGCTCTTCAGAGCTTAAGCTATGCTGTACACGTTGTTCAGAGCTTACGCCAATCAACATTAATAAACCGTTAGTTATCCAATTTACAGCAACAACAAAGGGGAACAACAGCTTTAATAAAAAAGATAAGACAATTGAGCTCGGAAACGCTATTTTTTCAGGGTATAACGCGGCTAATGTTTTTGGAGTGACTTCAGAAAAGATAAGCACAACAAGTGTTAATGCAATGGTTGCAATTAACACACCCATGTCACCAAATAACCGTAAACCGATAATAGTGGCTATCGCAGAGGCTGCAATGTTAACCAGGTTGTTGCCAATGAGTATCAAACCAATTAAACGGTCTGGACGTTCTAACAATTTACTAACGCGTTTAGCACCCTGATGATTTTGTTTTTCTAAATGGCGAAGTCGATAGCGATTAAGCGACATAATGCCAGTTTCAGATCCTGAAAAATAGGCTGATAGAATAATTAGAATGCCAAGAATGGCAAAGAGCATTTCCGTTGATATGTTGTCCAAAAAAGGAACCCTATATTGTGTTGTAGATAATCATTGGGTACGTTATAACGTACTTAATGACCATTATTATGATAATTTACAGTAAAATAAATTCTTTAACAAACCGACTACCAAAATATGCCAATGTTAATAAAGCACTGCCAGTAACCATTAATATTAACACACGATGACCGCGCCAACCTCTATTATAATGTCCCCAGAGTGTTGTTGTATAGACTAGCAGGGCTAAAATAGACAATACGGTTTTATGTACATTTTCATGTGAGATCATACCATCTAAAAATAAGAAGCCAATAACCTGACTGAGTAATAAAAAACACGTGCCAATACTTAAAATAATAAAAAGCTGACCTTCAACCTGCATTAGTGGGGGTAGGTGGTTAACCGCTGATAAATTTTTTGTTTTTAATTTAAAATTGATGTAAGCGACTTGAAACGCGTAAAGTGTCGCAATGACTAAAGTACAATAAGAAAGCAGCGCAAGTGTCACATGGCTTATCACACTTAATTGATGATTAATTAAGGGGGCTTGTTCTACGCTAGGTATGAATACCATCAGTAATTGCCAAATACCTGCAAAGCCATAAATAACCGGTAATAATAAATTCACTTTATAGCGTAATGCAAAGGCAGAGATGGATAAACAAATAATTAAACTGACTAAAGAAATAACATTAGGCAATGCAAAGTTAATGTCCGCTTGAGCCACTAAAAACTGTGCATTACTTAAGGTATGTAGCACCATAGCTAAACAACCAAAAAATAGCACAAAAATTAAATTAGGTCCTTTAGGGTGAAACAAACGTAATAACATTGCAGAAGTTGCAACCGCATAAGCAAAAAATGCAATTAAAGAACAAATATCCGAAAAACTCACAACGTGCTCCCACACAAGAACTTAAAATTTAGGTATTTATACCGGCAAACGATTCTATCAGAATGCGGGTAATACACCCTATATTAAAACTATAAAACTAATTTTCTTAAGGGTTTTATCGATAAGAAGGCAATTAAACCTGCGCAAGTTATTCCAAACCAAAAAGGCAGTAATTCATGGCTGTGTTGCATTTGCTGAGTAATGTTTATATCGAAAAACAGTAAGCCCCAATCAAGTAACAGACCAAAGCCTATCGCACATAACGAAATGCCTAATAAGTATTTTATTAAAACACTGCTGCCCATTTCATTTTTAATGACGCCTAATGTTGAAATATTTGTTGCTGGGCCTGCCATCATAAAGACTAATGCAGTGCCGGGTGATATACCGGCTAAAATAAAACCCGCAGCGACAGGTGTTGATGCGGTCGCACAAATATACATTGGAATTGAAATAATAATCATCACTAACATTGCGCCTAAACCACTGCCATAGCTGAGTAAAAAAGAGGCGGGTAGGAATGTCTTTATTAAGGTAGCAAAAATCAGACCGACTAATAACCAGATGATGATGTCGTCAATCAATTGTGTTGCGGCGTAATGAATACCTGAGGTGGTTTTACTGAGAAAGCTTGCTGATTTTTTAGTTGTAGCTATTTTTTTTTCACTCGCACAACACGAAGACTTAACATCTTCGGTTGTTAGTAATGGCTCAACAGCGACTTCTTTCTTACTCGGACAACAACTAGGGGTATCTTTAGATGTCGCTTTAGGTAGGGTAATATCTTCTTTTTTTATTGTTGAAACGAGTAAGCCCGTGATAATGGCAGAAAATATTGCCGTTATTGGTCGATAAATAGCAAAAACGGGGCCTAATAAAGCGTAAGAGACTGAAACTGAGTCAACGCCTGTTTCGGGAGTTGCCACTAAGAAGGATGAGGTTGCTGATGCTGAAGCACCGCTGCGGCGTAATTCAGTCGCTACTGGGATAACACCACATGAGCATAAAGGTAGGGGGGCACCAATAATAGCCGCTTTAATAATGGCGAGTTTTCCTTCACCCAAATGTTGACTTAAAATTTTAGTCGGTACCCAAGATTTCATCAAACCTGCAATGAGTAAACCTAATAATAACCAAGGACTCGCTTCAGCACTTAAGGCTAAAAAGTTTGTCAGTAATGTAGATAAATATTCCAAGACATTCACACTGTTATTTATGTAAAAAGTTAAACAAGACTACAGCTTACCATATTTATTTTAAGGTGCATTACACTACATCAAATAACGATGATTTATTTATTTCACCGGCTGTTATCTAATGCCGTACCCAATTGATAAATTTAATGCGTGTTGAATGCGAAGAAACTTATTGGAATTGCTATTAATCCTTTCGCTTATTTTATTGGCGGGTATAATATGCAATAATTTTTATATTCAGCACAATATAGAGTCGCACATGTTTGAGAATCTTTCCGATCGTTTAACCAAAACGTTAAAAAATATCAGTGGCCGAGGCCGGTTAACTGAAGACAATATCAAAGAAACGTTACGTGAAGTGCGTATGGCACTTCTTGAAGCCGATGTCGCTTTACCTGTTATTCGTGACTTTATCGCTAAAGTAAAAGAAAGCGCAGTTGGTCAAGATGTCTCTAAAAGCTTAACCCCTGGGCAAGTCTTCGTAAAAATTGTTCAAAAAGAACTTGAACATGCCATGGGTGAAGTGAATGAGACACTTAATTTAAAAGCGGCTCCACCGGCTATTGTATTAATGGCTGGTTTACAAGGTGCGGGTAAAACCACCTCTGTTGCAAAGTTATCAAAATATCTCACTGAACGAGAGAAGAAAAAAGTATTAGTGGTCAGTGTTGATGTTTATCGACCTGCAGCTATTAAACAACTTGAAACATTGGCCAATGAAATAAGCGTTGATTTTTTTCCAAGTGATATTTCACAAAAGCCAATAGATATTGCTAATGCGGCTATTGATCATGCGAAAAAGAACTTCTTTGACGTATTAATTGTTGATACAGCGGGTCGTTTACATGTCGATAAAGACATGATGACTGAGATTCAAGATCTGCATGCCGCTATAAATCCAATAGAAACATTATTCACCGTTGATGCGATGACGGGACAAGATGCTGCTAACACGGCGAAAGCCTTTGGCGACGCTTTACCGCTAACCGGTATTATCTTAACAAAAACTGACGGTGACGCCCGAGGCGGTGCTGCGCTTTCTATTCGTCATATTACCGGCAAGCCTATTAAATTTATGGGTGTTGGCGAAAAAATTGAAGCATTAGAACCTTTCCATCCTGACCGTATTGCTTCTCGCATTCTTGGTATGGGTGACGTACTTTCTTTAATTGAAGAAGTTGAGCAAAAGGTTGATAAGAAAAAAGCTGAACAACTCGCTAAAAAGTTTAAAAGTGGTAAAAGCTTTGACTTAGAAGACTTTCGTGAGCAACTCGTGCAAATGAAAAATATGGGTGGCATGACCAGCATGATGGACAAATTGCCAGGTATGGGCAATATGTCTGATAAAATCAAAGATCAGATGGATGATAAATTGACCTTACGTATGGAAGCGATTATTAGCTCTATGACAAAAGGTGAACGTGCGCGACCTGATATTATTAAAGGTTCTCGAAAGCGGAGAATTGCAGCAGGGTCTGGCACACAAATTCAAGATGTGAATCGTTTATTAAAACAATTTATGCAAATGCAAAAAATGATGAAAAAAATGTCGGGTAAAGGTGGAATGCAAAAAATGATGCGTTCCATGAAAGGCATGATGCCTCCAGGCGGTGGTGGTGCAGGTGGCGGGATGTTCGGCCGTTAAGATAACATCATTTATAAAAAATAATGATGCGGCAATACCCTATGGAAAGGCATGATGCCCCCAGGCGGTGCAGGTGGTGGACCAGGTGGCGGGATGTTCGGCCGTTAAGATTAACAATATTTTATTTCAAAAGGTAGCATTCGCTACCTTTTTTGCTTTTAGTCTTTAGTCTTTCAGGTTTATCATTCGCACTGGGCGATCTTTATACTTGCTATTTATCCTAGGAAGCGTAAAATACGCGAGCTTTTCTGTCACCTAGGGTGTCAGGAAATGTCTGGAAAATTCGTTTTAACACTTTAAATAATAGAGGGCGATATGGTAACCATTCGTTTAGCTCGTGGCGGCGCCAAAAAGCGTCCATTCTATCAGGTTGTTGTTGCAGATAGCCGTAACTCTCGCGATGGTCGTTTCATCGAGAAAGTTGGCTTTTTCAACCCAACAGCAGAAGGTCAAGCTGAGAAATTACGCTTAGACCTAGACCGTATCAACCATTGGGTTGGTCAGGGTGCTGGTTTATCTGATCGTGTGGCTAAGTTAGTTAAAGACGCTCAAGTAGCAGCTTAATTAATTTAGTAGGTTGAGGAGTTGTTGTGGAAGAAATAAATAAAGAAGTCATCCTAGGTAAAGTAGGCGCAGTTTACGGTATCAAAGGTTGGTTGAAAATTCATTCATTCACTGATGAAACCGAAGCTATATTAGACTATTTTCCTTGGTCTCTAAAATTAGGGAATAAAATACAATCAGTCGATATATCTGATTGGCGCAAACACAATAACGGTCTTGTTGTTCATGTTGCAGGCATTGATGATCGCGATATAGCCCAAAAGCTTGTTGGTTCAGAAATATTTGTTAACGAAAGCGCACTAGCAGAATTGCCCGACGGGGAGTTTTACTGGCGCGATTTAATCGGCATGTCTGTTGTTACTGACAAAGGTTACGACCTTGGTCAAGTTTCTGAAATTTTAGAAACTGGCGCTAACGATGTACTGGTTGTAAAAGCTAATCGTAATGACGGTTTTGGTCAAAAAGAGCGTTTAATTCCGTATCTTTTTGAACAAGTTGTAAAATCGATTAGTGCTGAAAATAAACAAATTTGTGTTGACTGGGACCCAGGTTTCTAACTTGAGTAATAGCGTTTCAACAAACAAACGATGGTATGGGGTGATAAGCCTTTTCCCTGAGATGTTTGACGCCATTACAGAGTATGGGGTGACAGGCCGAGCGATCCGTAACGGGTTAATTGAATTTCATAAGTGGAATCCAAGAGACTTTACACACGATAAGCATAGAACCGTTGACGACCGTCCTTATGGTGGTGGTCCGGGCATGTTAATGATGGTGCAACCGCTACGTGATGCTATTAAAACCGCAAAAGCTGCTGCGAATATCGCAACAGATTCTGCAACAGGTGATGATAGTAGTTCTGATAAAGAACAAGTTAAGGTTATATATTTGTCGCCGCAGGGACGTAAACTCGACCAAGCTGGTGTACGTGAATTAGCACAACATAATAAACTGTTATTTATAGCAGGGCGTTATGAAGGCATAGACGAACGATTAATTGAGTCGGAAATCGACGAAGAATGGTCTGTTGGTGATTATGTTTTGAGTGGAGGAGAACTCCCCGCAATGAATATGATCGATGCTATAGCACGTTTTGTGCCGGGTGTATTAGGACATAATCAATCTGCTGAGCAAGATTCTTTCTCAGAGGGGTTGTTAGATTGTCCTCATTACACAAGGCCAGAAGTACTCGACACTTCAACAGAAGCTATGTCGGTACCTAAAGTGTTATTAAGTGGTAATCACGAGCACATAAAGCAATGGCGTATGTTTAAGTCACTAGAAAGAACATGGACCAGAAGACCAGAATTATTAACTAACCTAGCTCTGACAGCGGAACAACAGAAAATGTTAGCTTCTATTAAAGATGATAACAAATAACGTTGTTGATGCCTGTGAACTCTAGGAAGAAGGTATTATGAGTAACATTATTGATATGCTCGAAAAAGAGCAGATGAAAACAGATTTACCAGCATTCGCACCAGGCGACACTGTTGTTGTACAAGTAAAAGTTACAGAAGGTGATAAATCACGTCTTCAAGCATTTGAAGGCGTCGTTATTGCAATAAAAAGCCGTGGCATCAATTCTGCATTCACTGTTCGTAAAATCTCGAACGGTGTTGGTGTAGAACGTGTATTCCAGACACATAGCCCAATTGTTGACTCTATTGAAGTCAAACGCCGCGGTGATGTACGTCAAGCTAAACTTTACTACTTGCGCGAGCTATCTGGCCGTAAAGCACGTATTAAAGAGAAATTGGCAAAAAGATAATCTCTTTTTAACCAAGTTTTGCTTTAGCAATACGCATAAAAAAAGCCTGAATAATTCGTTATTCAGGCTTTTTTTGTTTTTGAAGGACTGTTTACGACAAAATAGACATGCCCTGAGTAGAAGAATAATATCAGCAGTTTTTTAATCAAATATTAGATCAATCCCTTCATTCACATAAAGTCCTTACTCTTCAATTGATGCTTTTGTAATTTTCTATATAACGTTCTCACACTTATTTTTAAGCTATCCGCTAGTATTTTTGGTCGGTTACTATATTGAATAAGTAATTCGATGATATATTTTTTTCGTTAAATATCAGATAAGGCGATATATTTTTTACCTGTTTAAGCTAATAATACTGTTAGGCAAGTGCAACGATTGCAAATAGCACAGCGATTACTTCGCTCAGCGAGTGTGCTTACTCTCGATGAACCCACTAAAGGACATTGTAACAATGGAAATACCTATCAAATCAATAAGTATTAATGTGTTAATTGCGAGTATCTTCACGTTTTTACCTTTACTTGCGAATGCACAAGAAAAAGTAGCTAATCAAGATATTCAGCAAGCTCGTGCTTTAGTTAACGCGTTCGGTACTGATTTAAAACAGGTATTAATAACAGCAATAAAGTCAGAAGGACCCATAAAAGCATTAATGGTTTGTAATATTGAAGCGGAACCTATCGCTACAAAACATGCGTCTTTATCAGGTTGGAGCATAGCACGGACTTCAATGAGAGTTCGAAACGAAAAGAACACACCAGATGAGTGGGAGTTGGCAGTTTTACAGCAATTTGAAAAACGTAAAATTGCCGGAGAAAATTTAAAAACGATGGAATATGCTGAAACAGTAAAAGAGGGTGATCAATTAGTTTACCGTTATATGAAACCAATACCGATTGTAGGTGCATGTCTAACCTGTCATGGAATTAATTTAGGCGACGAAATTACTGATAAAGTGAAATCGCTATACCCTAACGATCAGGCTATAGGCTTTAAGATGGGTGATATTCGTGGTGCATTTACCTTACAAAAAATAATGAACTAAATTTTTATGATATTAACTTTTGACGAATAAAACTTTAGAGAAGTAAACGTAAATTTTATAGGATAAACAAAGCCTGAATCATTGGTTATTCAGGCTTTGTTTTAGCGTATTAACTTTTTGTTAGTTGTTTTATTTTTGCTTTAGAAAAGAAGCGATATAAAACAGGCAAAACAAATAAGGTTAAAAAAGTCGCTGTCACTAGGCCTCCAACAATAACACTGGCAAGTGGGCGTTGTATTTCTGCGCCAACCCCATCGGACATCATTATGGGGATTAAACCTAATGCAGAAGTCATTGCCGTCATTAAAACTGGGCGCAGTCGAGACGCCGCACCATCAAAGACCGCACTTGACGTTGTAAGACCTTCTTTAATACGTTGATTTATACTTTCGACCATCACCACACCATTGAGCACAGCAACACCAAATAGAGTAATAAAACCAACAGAGCTCGGTACAGATAAGTATTGCTCAGTTAGATAAAGTGAGAAAATACCACCAATAATAGCTAAGGGGACATTAACCAAAATAAGCATCGCTTGACCAACTGAGCCAAAAGCAACATAAAGTAATAAAGCAATTAATGCCAGCGATAAAGGTACAACAAGTAACAGCCTTTGCTGTGCTCGTTGTTGATTCTTAAACTGACCACCAATAACGACCGAATAACCTGCAGGCAAATCCACTTTGTTTGCAATTGTTTTACGAATGTCAGCAACAACGCTGCCCATATCTCGGTCTTGTACATTTGCTTGAATAACAACACGACGTTGAACATCATCTCTGCGAACCTGTGGAGGGCCTGATTCAAATGCGATAGTGGCGATATCTCCCAAGCGCACCCAAGCTCCACTAGGTGACTGTATACGAAGATCTGCAATGGCTTCTGGGCTATTTCTATATTTTTCTGCTAGTCGCACGTAAATATCATATCGCTCGTTACCATTAATAATTTGTCCCGCACTTACCCCCCCAATGCCATTTTTAACGACATCCATTACATCGCCAACAGATAAGCCAAAACGAGAGAGTTGCTGTCTTTTGGGTTTTATTACCAATTGGGCTTCACCAGCAATTTGCTCTAAGGCCACATCTCTCGCTCCATTAACCTGTTTGATTGCTGCTTCAATTTCTTGCCCTTTTTTAGCAAGTGTGGCTAATTCAGGGCCAAATAACTTAATCGCTAATTGTGCTTTTACACCCGACAGTAGTTCGTCGACACGTGTTGCTATTGGCTGTGAAAAGTTAAGCAGTAAGCCGGGTAATTGTGCCAGTTTCTCTGCCATTAAATTTTGCAGTTCAAAGCGATTTTCAGCACTGCTCCATTGTAATAGTGGTTTTAAACCGATATATATTTCGATGTTATTGACCGGCTCGGGATCGCCGCCTATTTCAGCACGGCCGATACGACTTAGTGCATATTCTACCTCAGGAAATTCCATTAGCTTTTTTTCCAGAATAGGCGCAACGGTTAATGCGGTTTCTAAACTTGAAGATGGTGCAAGTGTTACTCTAAGATTAATGGTGCCTTCTTCAAGTTCAGGTACAAACTCGGTACCTATTTGAGGCACTATTGATAAAGCCCACAAAAATAAGAGTATTGAAGTAACAACCACTGTTTTAGTGTGTCTCATTGCCACTTTTAGGCATTGGCGATACCCTTTGTCTATCGGTTTTAAAATAAAGCTCTCCCTTTGCTTTATGCCATTTCTAAACATAAAGCTTGCAAGGGCTGGTACCACTAAAATCGCCACCAAAATTGCTGAAATAACCGCTAAAATAATACTAATAGCCATAGGCTGAAAAAGCTTAGCTTCAACACCTTCAAAGCTAAAGAGGGGGGCAAATACCACCAAAATAATAGCAGCAGCAAAAAATACTGGACGGGCAACCTCTTTTCCTGCCTCTTTTAATCGCAGAGGAACCTCTTGTTCTGCACTATTCTTATTGAGTAAGGGATCTGCGCGGTTTAAATGTTTAAACATATTTTCAACCATCACCACAGACCCATCAACTAACATACCTATTGCCACCGCAATACCGCCGAGAGACATTAAATTAGCCGATAATCCCATCCAAGACATCACCATAAGCGCGATACCTACAGAAATGGGAATTGACATTAATACTAAAAACGTTGCAGTTAAATTCATTAAAAATAAGGCGAGTATCACCGCAATAAAGACAAAGGCTAAGGCGAGTGCTTCAACTACCGTATCAACCGCCTTTGTAATTAAATCTGCTTGGTCATAGAAAGGTTCAAAACGAACACCATTGGGCAGGGCTTGATTGATCATTGGAATGTGATCATTAATACCGTCAATCGTTGCTTTGGTATTTGCGCCAATACGTTTTAATACAATACCGGATACAACCTCACCTAAGCTTTCAATATTTCCTTGTTTATTTCTTCGCGTCATGGTGGCAGCGCCTTGACGAATTTCATTGCCTAAAGAAACCGTAGCAATATCTTCTATAGTGACCACAGTGCCTGACACCGTTTTAACTGGAACTTGTTTAATATCAGCTAAACCGGCTTCACCACTATTAAACCAACCTGTACCACGAATAACTAACTGCTCTTGCCCTCGGTTCATATACCAACCCCCAACATTAGCATTATTTCTATCGAGTGCTGTGACAATATCATCTTGTGTTAACTGGTAAGAAAGTAACTTACTAGGTTCTATATTTACCTGATACTGCCTAACGCTGCCACCAAAAGATAATACGTCGGTAACACCGTCAACGGGCATAACCAATAATTTAACTAACCAGTCGTTTAAACTTCTTAAGGTCATTGAGTCGTAACCTGAATCTTTATCTCCAATGAGCAAATACTGAAAGACCTGACCCATGCCTGAAGTATTAGGCCCCATTGCAGGAGTACCCAAACCTTGTGGTATGAGCGCTTTAGCAGCTTGGAGTCGTTCAAAGACGAGTTGGCGAGCAAAATAGATATCGGTACCTTCTTTGAAAACAACGGTAACGCCAGAAAGACCTGTTTTTGAAATGGATCTTACTTGTTCTACATCAGGCAGTGCATACATTACTGCCTCAATAGGGTAGGTTATTAACTGCTCCACTTCTTCTGCGGCTAAGCCTGGAGCCTCGGTATTTACTGCGACCTGAACGTTGGTTACCTCTGGAAACGCATCAAGGTTTAGGTTTGGGATCACTATAATAGATCCTACCATCGTGGTGATGAGCGCGATGATCACCAGTAGTCGATTATCTATCGACCAATCAATTATTTTATTAAACATGGTCATACCCCTAATTAGTGGTTATGCGGATCAAATCCGCCTTTTACTATTTCAGAAGCAACAAAAAATGCACCTTGGGTAACCACTCGTGTATTGGGGGCAATACCAATGATTTGACGGTAATTGCCTAAAGGTTGACCTAATTCAACTTCAACAGCCTCAAATTCACCGGGATTGTCTTCAACAAAGACAGTCCAATCGCCATCAGCTCCCCGCATTAATGCGGTTTCGGGCACCGCTATTACGGGGGTTAGCGTATCAAACTGGAAATTAACATTAACAAACATGCCTGAATGCAAAGTGTCATCTTTATTTTCGACCGACAATCTGACAATTCTGGTTCGGGTACTTGGGTCGATAGTGTGAGCTTCTTGGATCACTCGAGCATCATAACTTTGGCCAGCAAACTCTATTTCAGCAGATGTTCCTGCGGGTAAATTCAGCTTTTTGTTTGGCGAAACACGTGCTTCTACCCATAAGTTTTCTTCGTTAGCCAAAATCATAATTTTTTCACCGGAAGAAACTCGCTGTCCTTGTGCAAAATCATCACTTAATACGGCGCCAGCACGCTTTGCCACTAAGGTATATTCACCCAAATTTGATGAGTTATTTTTAGCAATATCTTCAATAGCTGTTTTCGTTAACCCAAATGCGGTTAAACGGCCGAAAGCTGCGATGTAATCAGTTTCACTTTTCAGTAAAAGGCTTTCACTTACCGTACCTTTACCTAACTTGCTATTACGTTGCCATTCGCTATAGGTAACACGATAGTTTGCTTGCGCTTGTGCTACCGATTCACTAAATAAAGTGACCAATGGCTGGTCTTTTTCAACATGCTCACCCAAGATGGCATGACGACTTATGACGACCGACTCTGTTCGAGGCGATACAATATAGCTGGTGTAACCATTCGCTTTTACTTCGCCAGGTGCATAGACGCTTCGAGCAAAAATTCTCGGGTTTAGGGTTGATACTTTAATATTCGCTAATGTTAACTGTTCAATGCTAAAACTAACTCCTTCTGTATGTGCCTCTTTAGTGCTATTAAACGCAAGTACATTGTTTGAAAAAGTTATCAAGCCATAAAATACAGTGCCCAGCAGGCTGAGCTTTATGACGTTATTAATAGAGTTGGTCATGATTATCTCTTTATTTAAAAGTAAACGTTGCAACAAAACTAAATTTATTATTTAGTTCAAAAAAAATTGTTGCGGAAAATTTAGTACATTTAAATTAAGCGATGGGGGGGCGTATAGGTTGCTCTGTAAAGCTCTTATCTACATGAACAAGATAAAAGTATTGATTAGGGATTAATAGTTTAATGCTTTTAGAGAGTGTTCTATTGGTTAATAACCACTGAGTATGTGAACCTTGGCAATGCCCACAGTGATGACAATCTTTGACGTTATGCTGGTTTTCAGCCGTTTCTTGCAATGATTCGAGATAGTCAACTTCATGAGAATGTTTAGTTTGCAAATGTTGAGCGTCAAGTTGATGATTATTGTCTGAATTAGCCACAGCAACAAACGATTGCAATGCAATCGATAGTACTATTAAAAAGCCAAGCCAAATGTTTTTCATTTTTACTGCATTCTTCAATTTACAAATAGAGACCGGCGAATGCTAAGCTAAATCAAATTCTTAGTCAATAAATAGCGAATGGTCGGTAGGTGTTCAATCAGGTTTTATTATACCAAGGTAGCAATATTTAGTGGCAATAGGACTATTTTAAAATAAAAGCATAAATAAGAATATTATTGTGCGGTATCCTTTGGAATTACAATTAGAGAGCGTTTTTAGCCGCTAACTAGACCAATAAAGATCACCGAGGCGTTAACCAATTAAATATCTATAAAGGTAATTATAACGGCGGTGATACAAAAATTGAAAAAGTGATGTCGGTTACTTTAGAACGTAGTGATGACTGGTTAGGTTACTAATATTCATTCGTTTTTATTTATTTTAGCCCATAAAGGCAGGGAATAATTAAGAACCTGCCTTTATGAGTTTTTATGAATTTTTATGAATTTTTATGCAGTTTTATGAAGTATTTATGTCACAAGCTGCAGCTAAAATAGCAACAGCTAAACCGCTATTTGAAAACCTAAAGTTAGGCGCTTACACCCGCAATGACAAAAATATTAATCAAGATATCGAAATGGTCTATAACTATCTTAATCGCTTAAAAGAACGTACTGGATTAGCAGGTTATTTTTCAGGAGGCTAGCAACAAATGTTAGCGAGAGGGCGAGCATTAATAGCGCGTCCTAAAATGATCTGTTTTGATGAACCTTCCATGGGCTTGTCACCACTTTTAGTGAAAGAAGTGTTCGATATTATTGGCAAAATTAATCGTGACCAAGGTATTAGTATGCTGGTGGTTGAGCAAAATTCCAATTACGTGATCAAAGCAGCAGACTATGGCTACATTATGAAGTCAGGAAAAATAGTGCTTGATGGCACGCAAGGTCAATTGCTAAATAATGAAGATGTAAAACAATTCTACTTAGGCGGTGGTAATGAAAATTAGCGATTGCAGTGAAAATGCTAAATTTTATACCCTAGGCGTTAATCTTGGTACTTTTTGTAGTATATCTTTGGTAGGCATTGGAAGAAATATTCACCCAAAGATGCCACGGAATTAGCGTTAACAGTCGATCTTTTTTTAGTAGCAGACGCGGTACGTTTTGGTTTAATTAATCGTGCAGTACCTACTGATTTTCTATTGGAAGAAACAGAAAAGCTGGCACAAAAAATTGCTAGTAAATTAGCCATCTGCATAAAATTGGGTAAATAAGCTTTTATCAGCAATTAGAAATACCAATTGAAACTGCTTTCGCTCATGCTGGGCCAGCATGGTTGCAGCGATGCTTTTAGAGGAATGTGTTTGTGCTTTTTTTGATAAACGTGAACCACAATGGGGAGATTTCTGAAATGCACATGTCAATGCGTGAAGAAATAATATATTTTTATTGAATATTTGTTGCTTGTTTATTGAACAGTCATGATTAATAAGCAGTTTAATCGTATAAATATTATCATTTAACTCATCGTGCTTTTAGAGTGTCATTCTCCACTCAATACCGGTTGTATTAATTGATAGAAGTAACCCTTTTTATGCTTATATCAACAACGTGGTCCAAGCTAGTTTTAAGCTATTGTCACGACAAAAGTACTTACATATATTTTTAGTGACTTTACTGGTTTTTTCTATATTAGCCTATGAAATTATTGGTTTTAATTTAAATGAACCTCATTAGAATAATCTCTTGATCTATTTATTTACTCCCTTATATTCTATTAAAATGAGACTATTATTTCTCCGTTATTCTGGCTGAATTATTTACTTATTAAATAATTGCGACGAATTACTGATGTAACTTGTTATTAATAATGTTGAACAGCTATTTTACAATTTAGTGCAAATAAAGCTGTACACCAATAATGAATATTATGGTTATGCCTCATATATAAAGCGTCTTATGCTTTATTGGCATGGAACAGTTTTTTTCGTAATAAACTTGAAAAATTAATTTTTTCGGGTAAGAATGCTGTGAATTGTTATTTTTGTGTAACGATTCGCCGAATTAATTCGGATTATTTAAAATAAATAAATAAATAAATTTATAAATA